>DAWBVG010000154.1:0-6740 GCA_052279865.1 Muribaculaceae bacterium | reverse complement strand
TTCCTCTTCAATCGGTCAAACCTGCTCCAAAATCTTAATAAATCTTACCATAAAAATTAGTTTAAACAACTTCAATTTGTTAAATTTGCATTACAAAGAACAAGTGCAAATTAGTTTTGAATATGAACCGTTTTCTATTACCATTAGGGAGTGTTGTATCCGTGGTGTTGATGGTATCAGGATGCACCTCCGACAGTGTTTCGTTAACCTCTTATGTAGATCCTAAAATAGGGTCAGGTGGGCATGGACATGTCTTTGTTGGATCCAACGTGCCTTTTGGAATGACGCAGGTAGGTCCTGTTAATGTGTCGCAAGGGTGGGACTGGTGTTCGGGATACCATGACAGTGACTCAACTGTCATCGGTTTTGCCCATACGCATCTATCCGGCACGGGTTGCGGCGATCTGATGGACGTTCTGGTGATGCCCGTTGTCGGAAAAGAATTGAAATATGAGAGAGGACGTCTTGATTCCATCGGTTCCGGATTATGGTCATATGCGGAGCGCTCACGTGAGATTGTTCGTCCGGGATATTACTCTGTGCCGCTTTCCAGATATAATATTCTTGCTGAAATGACGTCGACTTCTCGTGTGGCATTACATCGTTATACGTTCCCTGAATCGGAAGAGTCTGCGATAATTATAGATCTTGAAAACGGAAGTGGAGACACCCCGACGGAATTTAACATGACGGCGGATGGTAAAAAGCGTATCGTGGGCTATCGCCATTCAAGGGGATGGGCTGATAATCAGAAAGTATATTTCGTTATTGATTTCTCTCGACCTTTCGATAGTTTTGAAAAGGTTGATGAAAAAGGATTGTATGGACGAGTGAATTACAAGACTAACGATGGTGAGCAGATATTGATGAAAGTCGGGTTGTCTGCCGTCTCGGAAGAGGGGGCAATTGCCAATCTATCGTCAGAACTACAAGGTTGGGATTTTGACTCCACCAAAAAGAATGCAAACCGCTTATGGGAAAAAGAACTTGCAAAGGTGAGGATAAAGGGCGGCTCCAATGAAGAACGTAAGATATTCTATACAGCGTTGTATCATACGCTTATAGCTCCATCCGAATTTTGCGACGTAAACGGAGACTATCGCGGAGCCAATGATTCTATCGTTAAGGGAGCTCCATTCCGTTGTTATACCACTTATTCTCTATGGGATACATATCGCGCGGCAATGCCACTACTGAGCATTATTCAGCCTGAGCGGTATGCGGATATGATAAACACGATGACTGCAATATGTGACGAGCAGGGGCGTCTTCCTGTCTGGCATTTATGGGGATGTGAGACGGATTGTATGGTTGGGAGTCCTGCACTTCCGGTTGTGGCGGATGCTATTGTCAAGAATATTCCCGGAGTTGACAAGGAAAAGGCGTATAATGCGTTGCTTAAAACCGCCATGGACACAATAAGGGGTAACGGACTGCGTCAGAAATATGGCTACATACCTTTTGATCTTTTCAACGAATCTGTGGCTTATGATATGGAATATGCTTTGGCTGACTGGGCTGTGGCGCAAGCTGCTGTGGCGATGGGTGATTCGGCACGCTATAGATATTTCAATGAGCGAAGTCATTCTTACCGCAATTATTTCGATCCAACGGTGGGATTTATGCGCGGAAAAGACAGTAAAGGAAAATGGCGGGTTCCATTCAATGAGTTTGATACGTCGCACCGAGCAAATGATTATTGCGAAGGCAACGCATGGCAATATACCTGGCTTGTGCCTCATGATATAAAGGGACTGAGGGATTGTTTCGGGTCTGATGAAAAGATGCTTGCCAAACTTGATTCTCTTTTCACTGTTTCTTCCGAGTTGCAGGGAGTGGACATATCTCCTGACGTCGCAGGGTTTATAGGACAGTATGCACATGGCAATGAGCCGGGACATCACACTGTTTATCTTTATGCCATGATGGGACGTCCACAAAAGACCGCTGATCTTGTCAGGGAGATTCTTGCCTCGATGTATTCAACGAATCCGGACGGACTCTCCGGGAATGAAGATGTAGGACAAATGTCTGCCTGGTATATCCTCTCCTCCATGGGACTTTACGAGGTTGAACCGGGGAGTGGCAGGTATTGGTTCGGTTCTCCGCTTTTCAATGAGATTCAGATTGATGTGCCCGGAGGTGTGTTTAGAATATCTGCTCATGGAAATTCGTCGAAAAACAAATATATTTCAGAGGTGCGTCTTGACGGAAAGAAGTATGATCTTCCGTATATTGAATATTCCGATATCATCAGGGGTGCACATCTGGAATTTTATATGACAGACAAGATGCCATAACGGCTTCTTAACGAAAGTTAAATTTGATGTCAAGCTACGGCAAACAAAAAGTCATATTTGCTCTTTCGGAAATTATTCGTTAATTTTGTAAGAATTTGTGAACAAAGCAAGGGAGGACAAGCAATGACTGGAAAATGGAATTATCAACCCCTGACGCATCAGGAGAAACGTGAAACCGAGACGCTCGCCGAGCATGTCGGCGGCAATGAGGTTGTCGCGGAGTTGCTGATACGCCGCGGTGTTACCACTGCGGAAGAGGCTGACCATTTCTTCTCTCCCTCTCTTTCTCAGCTTCACGATCCATTCCTGATGAATGATATGGATCGTGCTGTGAATCGTCTTAACAAGGCGATGGGTGCCAAAGAGCGCATAATGATTTACGGCGATTATGATGTAGACGGCGTGACGGCAGTGGCTCTTGTTTATAAATATCTCCAGAACTATTATTCGAATGTGGAATATTATATCCCTACCCGCTACGAGGAGGGATATGGCATCTCGCTCAAGAGCATAGATTATGCTGCCGAGAACGGTGTGAAGCTTGTGATTGTGCTTGACTGCGGCATTAAGGCAATAGACGAGATTGCATATGCCAAGAAAAAGGGTGTCGACTTCATTATTTGCGATCATCATATGCCAGATGAGGTGCTCCCGGAGGCGGCAGCCATCCTCAATCCCAAGATGCCGGATTCCACGTATCCCTGCCCTTATCTCAGTGGTTGTGGCGTAGGTTTCAAATTCATGCAGGCGTTTGCCATGAGCAACGGACTTTCGAACCATAACGAACTCGATTCGCTTCTTGACCTCGTGGCTGTGAGTATTGCTGCCGATATTGTCCCAATAGTAGGGGAGAACAGGGTGATGGCGCATTATGGACTCCGTCGCCTTAATTCTAATCCGAATCTCGGACTCCGCAGCATTATCCGTCTGTGCAAACTTACCAACAAGGATATCACAATAAGCGATGTGATATTCAAGATAGGTCCGCGTCTTAACGCATCTGGCAGAATGCAAAGCGGTGTGGAGGCGGTGGATCTTCTTGTAAGCCGGGATTTGCACGATGCATACGAGAAAGGGAAGGACATAGACCAATACAACCGCGACCGCAAGGAACTTGACAAACAGATCACTCAGGAGGCAAACCGACTCATTGAGAATAACGTGGGTATTGTGCAAGGAAAACGCTCCATCGTGATTTATAATAAAGACTGGCACAAAGGAATTATCGGCATAGTGGCGTCGCGACTTACCGAACTATATTATAAACCGGCAGTAGTGTTGACATATTCCAACGGAATGGCAACCGGATCGTCGCGTTCCGTGCAGGGATTCGATATCTATTCCGCCGTGAATTCCACCCGCGATCTACTTGAGAATTTCGGGGGACACACCTATGCCGTCGGTCTCTCCATGAAGGAGGAGAATATTGCGGAGTTCAGCCGCCGATTCGAAAAATATGTAGCCGACAATATTCAGCCCAACCAGTTGTCGCCTCAGCTTGACATTGATGCGGAGGTTGAATTTGCAGACATTACTCCCGAGCTGGTGTCATATCTGAAAAAATTCAATCCGTTCGGACCCGGCAACCAGAAACCCGTGTTCTGCTCACGCAACGTGTTTGATTTCGGCACCAGCAAGCTCGTGGGCAAAAATCTGGAGCATATCAAGCTGGAACTTGAAGACAACAGCACCAGCCATGTGATAAATGCGATTGCCTTCAATATGTCGCAATATTTCGAGCATATCCATTCGCACAAGCCGATTGACATATGCTACACCATAGAACAGACTAAAAGATCTAACAATCCCGATTCCATTCAGCTGATGATACGCGATATCCGTCCGTCGGCTGATAAGAAATAAATGGACTCCCGGACCATCCACGACATACTTAAGAAGCATTGGGGGTATGACTCGTTCCGCCCTTTGCAGGAGGATATCATTATGTCTGTCCTGAGTGGACGCGATACGCTCGGACTGATGCCGACGGGAGGTGGAAAGTCGATTACTTTCCAGGTGCCGGCTTTAGCTTTGCCTGGGCTAACAGTAGTCGTGACTCCATTAATCTCCCTGATGAAAGATCAGGTCGACAATCTTAAACGACGCCGTGTAAAAGCCGTGTATCTTCATTCCGGCATGACGACACGCGAACTTAAGATAGCCCGTGAAAAACTAATGAACGGCGGTGCCAAGCTTCTCTACGTCTCGCCGGAAAGATTGCGAAACCAGAGATTTATTCAGGAATTACGCACAATTGATGTGTCGCTCATCGTAGTAGATGAGGCGCACTGTATTTCACAGTGGGGCTATGACTTCCGTCCGTCATATCTGAATATCAGATCGCTGAGAAAACTCTTCCCAAAGATATCCGTGCTTGCCCTCACCGCTACGGCAACTCCTCATGTTGAAGCCGACATTCTGCAGCAGCTTGAGATGAAGGATCCGGCTGTTTTTCGCATGAGTTTTTCCCGCTCTAATCTCAATTATATAGTCAGACCTACGGAGACAAAAATATATGAAGTGTTTCATATATTGAGTCGCACTGTCGGCACAGCTATTGTGTATGTGAGGAGTCGCAAGCGCACACGGGAGATTGCAGAATATCTCGAATCGGCAGGAATTTCCGCGACATATTATCATGCCGGACTTGATATAAGTTTGAAAGAGGAGCGGCAGAACGAATGGCAACGCGGAGGGGTGAGGGTTATGGTTGCCACCAACGCTTTCGGCATGGGTATCGACAAACCGGATGTAAGGGTGGTCATACATTTTGATATGCCCCCTTCGCTCGAAGAATATTATCAGGAAGCCGGTCGTGCCGGAAGAGACGGGAAATTGTCTTACGTGGTGCTTTTGACTTCACGGCAGGATTCCTCGTTGCTCAGACGACGGGTCACCGAGGTGTTCCCACCTCGCGATGAGATAAAACTGCTTTATGAACGGGTGTGCAATTATCTATACGTAGCGCTCGATGAGGGATATGAGAAACTTGTTGAATTTGATCTGGATCATTTTTGTGAGGTTTTCAAATATCAGCGTCGCAGATGTCTTACCTCTCTTCATCTTTTAGGTCAGGCAGGCTATCTTGAATACATGGAGGAGACAGAACGACGCTCAAGGGTGATGATAACCTGCACACGTGAGGAATTATATCATCTCGACAGATTATCGGGCAATGCAGAGTTGGTGCTTTCGAAACTGTTGCGTATGTATTCCGGTCTGTTTGCGGAATACGTGCATATCGATGAAAGGACGGTCAGCCGAGAGACAGGTCTGGATGAGCGGAAGGTTTATGAGGCTTTACTCGAGCTTGCCAGGGGGAAGGTGTTGAGCTATGTGCCTCGTTCACGTTCGCCATATATGTTTTTTCCTACAGCCCGCGAGGAGAAGAAATATGTTTTGATCGGTAAAAACATATACGAAGAGCGGAAAGCCGTGATAAGCGCACGCACCGAGGCTATGATAGATTACGGATTCAGTAAAGGGAAATGCCGGGAGAAGATGCTTCTTGAATATTTCGGAGAAAAGGATGGTTGTGAATGCGGTCGCTGCGATATATGTCGTGATCGGAAAACATCAGTGAAAGGCAGGGATGAGGCGCAACTTACCAAGATTATTGCTTATCTTCAGGCTCGCCCAGCCGGCGCGGATGTCAGGATAATGGAGCGTGATCTCCGGATTCCCTCGGCATCACTTTCGGAGTTGTTGTCGTATCTATGCGGGGAGGGTTTTGCCGAATCGGACAATGGCGTTTATAGGTGGGCTAATAATTAATAATTAATGGTTAATAATTAATAATTCCACATTCCACATTTAAAATTTCAGATTAAACATTAATAATCGTGATTGGACTTGCAGACTGCAATAATTTCTTTGTTTCGTGTGAACGCTCGATAGACCCGTCGCTCGATGGCGTGCCGATGGTTGTGCTGTCGAACAATGATGGCTGCGTGATAGCGCGTAGTAATGAATCGAAGAAAATTGGAGTGAAAATGGGGCAGCCTGCGTTCGAAATACGAGATCTCATATATTCCGGAAAGATTGTGGCATATTCGGGCAATCATCTGCTCTATAGAAAGAAGAGTCTTAGCGTGCATGATATATTCCGGAGGTTTGTACCAGCCACTATCGATTACTCAGTGGATGAATCTTTTCTTGATATGACCGGTATTCCGGAGGAGGTTATTCCGGAAATCGGGGAGGCGATATGCGATGCATGCTGGAAAGAGGAGCGTATTCCGGTGACGCTTGGCTTCGCGCCAACCAAGACGCTCGCAAAAATAGCGACGGAGGTAGGGAAAAAGAGGGAGCAGAAAATTGTGATGCTTTCTCATGATGAGGAGTTGATTGCGTTGCTCCACAGAATGCCGATTGCCGATCTCTGGGGCGTGGGACGTCGCTTGTCGAAACGATTGTATTTCAAAGGGGTTTATACGATTG
>DAWBVG010000153.1:0-1723 GCA_052279865.1 Muribaculaceae bacterium | reverse complement strand
GATGTGTATAAGAGACAGCATCAAGATGATTCTTGCCGAAATCTATGTTATAGTTCGCCACAAGGTTCCACATCCAGCGTGTCCAGTGTTCCTGCTTAGCTTCCACGGCGTTGGTGGGATTGGCAACATTGCCCTCAGTCACGGGATAGGTGAATATACGCTGTTCTTTCTGCGAATAGTCAAGACCGAAAGTGGTTCTGACATTGAATCCTTTGAAGGGGGCGAGATTGATATAGGCATCGCCGAAAAGACGCCAGTATTTGTAACGGTTGTCTTTATTGCGCTCAAGACGTGCGAGGGGATTCTCTCGGTCGGGGTATCCACCCACCGGACCCGCAAACTCACCTGTCTCCGTGTAGACAGGTAGGGAGGGGTTGAACTGGAGAACATTTTCAAGGAAACCGCCGGGTGCCTGAACCTCATCCGTGCGGTTGAGGGTGAAATGTTCACCGATTGTGAGGATCTTTACAGGTTTGTACTCGGTATTTATACGTGCGGAGAATCTTTCGAAATCTGAATATTTGATTACACCGAGATTCTTGTAATATCCCAATGAGAAGAAAGAACTGAGTTTCTCTGTGCTTCCGCTCACCGAAAGGTTATAGTTCTGTATAAGACCAGTGCGGGTTGTTTCGTCAAACCAGTCTGTGTCAGCAGCGGGTGTCGTACCGGCTGCATCAAGATATTTAGACATGGAAATGGAGTTGAGATGCGGATAGCCGTTGCTGTCATATCCCCAGTTGAAATGATACCCGAGACCATTGGTGTTAGGATCCTGACCATCGTTGACATATGCCTGCCACATTGCGCGTCCGTAACCTTCGGCATTGAGCACTTTCATCTTATTTGTATAGAACTGCGCTGCGACCGAAGCATCAAGCATTATCTTGAGGTCGTTGCCCTTCTTGGTGGTGATGATGATGACTCCGTTGGCAGCACGCGAACCATAGATTGAAGCTGAGGCGGCATCTTTCAACACCTGTATAGATTCAATGTCTCCCGGGTTAAGCTCATGCATGCCACCTTTTGTCGGCACGCCGTCTATGATGTAGAGAGGATCATTGTTGTTGAGGGTTCCGATGCCTCGGATACGCACCGTTGCCGAACCGCTTGGACCTCCGTCTGCCGAAATGTTCATTCCAGGCACACGACCCTGCAACGCCTTGATCGGGTTGTTTTCATTCTGCTTGTTGATTTCGTTGACATCGACGGCTGTAATAGCTCCAGTCACATCAACTTTCTTTTGTGTGGAATAACCCACCACTACAACTTCATCAAGCAGTTCCGAATCTTCTGCAAGTCTTACCACCATTCCATCAGTGGCTTCAATTGTCTGGGCAACATATCCGAGATACGAAAACACCAGTTTCGCTCCCGGCGCCACTGCCAATGTAAAATTACCGTCAATATCCGTAGAAGTTCCGACAGTGGTGCCTTTTTGCATTACGGTGGCTCCAATCAATGGTTCGCCATCGGTTTTCGACAACACTGTGCCATGGATTGTGACGGTTTGCGCGACTGCGTTTGCCGTTATCATCACGAGTAACAGAAACGCGGACATGAGTCGTTTCATCATGATTTCGAGGTTTTTTAAAGTTTTTATTTTTGCCGCAAATTTATAGACGGCAATAGGATTAGCATATAAAAAATTGACTCTTCAATATTAAAAATCGTGCATCGCACGCATTATTATAAGCTATGTAACGAGTATTATAATTTCACG
>DAWBVG010000152.1:0-1391 GCA_052279865.1 Muribaculaceae bacterium | reverse complement strand
ATCCTTCACCGCTCTCAATTATTTTCAATGCCAGAGGTAAATCCTTAGGACGAATCTTAACCCTCTGCGCTACTGCCACAGGAGATTTAAACGACACAAAATCTTCAAGTCTGACTTCCATTCCGTGACTATCAAGAATATTCTTCAGACTTTGTGCCCGTGTAGGCGTATGGATAACCAATGTGATGAAATCGTCTATATCTATCATGGCAGATATCAAATCAAAGATTACTGTTTCTCGTTCTGTTCTTCGAGAATCTTGACAGCCATATCGTAAATTGTGGTGTCATCCAATACAACGATGCCACCGTCGGGACCCGGTTCGATATGCATTCCGGCGTTTTTACCAAACTGATAATTTACACCTCCGAAATAATTGCGAACTGTCTGAACGGTGACATTGAGTTCATCTGCGATGCGATGGGTTGAGCCATCGGGCAAACTGTCTTTGAGTCTGCGAAGCTCATTGAATGTGATGGTCTTGCTCATGGTTTCAATATTTTATGATTATTATTCTTTATAATATATACTGATATGTGTATAGTATTGTTTCGCTAAATTAAGAAATATAATTCATTTTAACAAAGAGTATGGGCATAAATTTAAGGTGTTATAAAACATCTTCTAAGAATTACTTCCAATATTATACACATTTTTAACAGAATACCCCCTGCAGATTTGCCTAAAATCAAATTATTTCGAATTCAGACGCTGGAATCCACCCGGCAAACTCCGAGTTCAATCTGACCTTATACCATTCAACATTCCCTTTCTGATCCGTTTCTGTTTCCAGCACATCAAGCTTAGTGCCTCTCTCCAGCGGAGTGCCCGAAGCTTTTGCTGATGAAAATGGTTCTGTCAGCAGTGTAACCTTAAATCCGGTGATGACACCTTGATTATGTGCCTGACAAGCTCTTGCCGATGCAAAAGAAAATGACATAAACACAACGCACAATATTACAAGACCTATGGCACCGAAGAAACCAATCTTCTTCAACAATACTTCTTGCCGGAATATGTATAATGCCACACATGCACAAAGCAAAACAAATGAGATACCCCCCCAAATTGCCCAAGTGTTTGAGGTGTGGCTATGCGTGATATAGTGTCTTAGCTTGGCAAAAAATGATGGTTCATCCGCGACAACAGATATATTTTTACCCTTCGCATTCGCCTTGTTTCCATCTTCAATTTTGGAGAGAATGTATGCACGATTATTCCTTACAGTCTTGTCAGACGGATCAAGATACAGGCTCCTTTCATAACACAAGAACGCTTGCCCGTAATCACCAGCTTTAGCATAAGCATTTCCCATATTTGCAAGAAGCGACGCTGAAACCCCTTTTTCTTTAGCGATTTCGCCATATAATGCAGCTGCTTCTGCATACTTG
>DAWBVG010000151.1:0-2171 GCA_052279865.1 Muribaculaceae bacterium | reverse complement strand
GGATCCTGATAAAGTATACATAGAAAGAATAAAGCCTGATAAATTGGCAATTGATCTTAAATATGTAGATAATGCAAGTCTCTGGTCTGACATCAAGTTGATTTTTTCAACTTTTTTCGAAATTATTACCAAATAGTAAATATGGTCCACCTGCTAAATGACCAATTAAATTTACAATCAACAAACCTATGAGAACTTATAAAGATTTGATGACGTGGTATTTCTCCCGAAAAGCTTTGCCTTACTGGAGTATACTGCTTCTTGATTGTTGTTTTGTGCTTTTTGCCGGATTCCTTTCAT
This sequence comes from Muribaculaceae bacterium, assembly GCA_052279865.1. GTDB lineage: Bacteria > Bacteroidota > Bacteroidia > Bacteroidales > Muribaculaceae > Lepagella. Next base: position 1,871 of record DAWBVG010000151.1, on the reverse strand, counting down.
ATGCAATTAACCATGGAGCGACCGCTACAGCCAATGTATTTACCTCACTTATGTGGACGTTGGGAATATTTTTGGTATGTTTCATCATTGGTTTCCGAGTGTTTCACACGTATGATGGGGTTATACGATTCTCCTCTTTCACAGATCTTGTTCGAGTGACACTGGCTGTGATGATTTCCACAATAATTGTATTTCTAATTCAAAAGATAATAGATGAAACATCATTACTCCATTTTAGTGTATCTGATATAATATTGTTCAGCCTGTTTTCTGCTGTATTTATGTGGATCATGCGCGTGTGGGTAAAAACCATGTATGAGAATTCCGTTCGCAGCGAATCAAAAAAAGAGAACGCTTTCATTCTTGGCGTAAAGACAGGAGGGGTTGCTCTTGCCAAGAATATGAATTCAGCTAATGACTCTCCCTTCCGAGTCGCAGGTTTCGTTGCAGCAGAACCGGATATGCAAAATCGCAGGCTGATGGGAGTAAAGGTACATCCTTTCAACAAGGCATTAGCAGAAACAATGCTCCAGGAAAGTGTTTCTTATCTCATTGTTTCTCCTCTTCTCATGGATCTTATACGTGACGAGACTGCTCTTGTGGACAATCTGATTGAAAACGGCATTAAGATTATGATAGTGCCCAAGGCTCGGGAATGGGATGGTAAAAGTGATCTCAAAGCATCAGAACTGAGACCTGTTAATGTTGAAGATCTGTTGCCTCGGGAAAAGATAGAAGTAGATATGCATGCGGCAGCTGAACTTATCACAGGGCATACAGTGCTCATCACAGGAGCAGCCGGAAGTATCGGATCGGAAATGGTGCGTCAGGTCTCCGCATATTCCCCTTCTCTGCTTATTTTAATTGATCAAGCTGAAACACCAATGCACGACATCCGGCTGATGATGCATGAGCAATATCCTCATGTCAATGCTGAGACCATCGTAAGTGATATTGCCAACAAAAAAATAATGGAACGTTTCTTTGCACAGTATAAGCCAGAATACGTATTCCATGCAGCAGCATACAAACACGTCCCCATGATGGAAGACAATCCCTATGAAAGTGTGATCAACAATGTAAACGGTACCAAAATAATCGCCGATCTTGCCGTAAAGTATGGAGCAAAGAAATTTGTAATGGTATCGACAGATAAGGCTGTGAATCCCACCAATATAATGGGATGTTCAAAACGTATATGTGAAATCTATGTTCAGGCTCTTGATACCGCCATTAAGGAAAATAAGATAGACGGTGAAACGCGTTTTGTTACCACACGTTTCGGGAATGTCTTAGGATCCAATGGGTCAGTAATCCCTATCTTCCAGGAACAGATCCGCAAAGGGGGACCTGTCACAGTTACCCATCCAAATATAATTCGATATTTTATGCTTATTCCTGAAGCTTGCAAGCTTGTAATTGAAGCCGGAACAATGGGGCGAGGTGGTGAAATATTCGTATTTGACATGGGAGAACCTGTGAAAATTGCAGATCTCGCGAAACGAATGATAACTCTTAGCGGTGCGAAAGATATAGAGATACGATACACAGGTCTGCGCGATGGCGAAAAACTTTATGAAGAAGTTTTGAACGACAAGGAGATTACTCTTCCAACTTTTCATGACAAAATAAAAATTGCAAAAGTAAGAGAGTATGATTATACTGAAATTAACAAATCAGTAATTGAGTTAATACAACTCGCCACTCAATCCGATGACATGACCATCGTAAGAAAGATGAAATCAATCGTACCTGAATTTAAAAGTCAACATTCAGTTTACGAGGTTCTTGATCGTGTATAGATAATCATTTTAACGAAATCTTTATTATAATTTCCATTTTCATATATTTAGAGCATCCATATGCAAATT
>DAWBVG010000150.1:0-1529 GCA_052279865.1 Muribaculaceae bacterium | reverse complement strand
TTTCATGTTCGCTTGTTCAACTTATCCTGCTGATGAGGAATTTCTCGCCAATATCCGTCAGGAAGCCATCGACAACGTGGAGCGTCTGCGCAACCATTGCTCCATTGCACTCTGGTGTGGCAACAATGAATGCCAGGATGTATATTATGGATGGGGCAACCGCTATAACTATTACAAAGAGAAGGGTGTCGAGGAACTTACAACAAAACAGTTCAAAGACATGTATTTCCGAACTCTTCCCGAAGTTGTGGAAGAATATGCCGGAGGCATATCATATCGTCCCTCATCTCCTTATGCATTCGAGGACACACCGAGCGATGGCGTAAACGGTGATGCCCACTACTGGGGTGTATGGCATGGTCGCGATTCCATCGGTCATTACAATGTGGAGAAAGCCCGCTTCTTCTCTGAATATGGATTCCAGTCTTTCCCGGAATTTGAATCGGTAAAGATCTATGCGCCTCAAGAACGCGACTGGGATATAAATTCCGAGGTCATGATGGCACACCAGCGTGCAGGCTCATATGCCAACAACCTCATACGCGAATACATGAACCAGGAATTCCGCACTCCGAAGGATTTCCCGACTTTCCTCTACGTCGGATCCGTGCTTCAGGGGGATGCAATAAAGACTGCAATAGAGTCTCACCGTCGCAATATGCCCTACTGCATGGGCACACTCGTATGGCAGCACAACGATTGCTGGCCTGTAGCCTCGTGGGCTGGACGCGACTGGTATGGTCGTTGGAAAGCCCAGCAGTATTATTCGAAAGCCGCTTATGATGACATTCTTGTCTCACCCGTTGTGATGGGCGACACACTGACTGTAAATATTGTTACCGATCGTCGCACACCCGCCAAAGGAACTTTCACCCTCACGGCTATGACTCTCGACGGCAAGCCGGTATTCACAAAGAAATTCGCATATACGGCAAAACCATTGACATCAAAAACCGTATTCTCCGATAACGTGGCGAATCTTCTCAACGGATATAAACGCGGGGATGTGATTTTCCATACTGAATTCAACACGGATGGCAAAATATATGACAATGTAGGTTTCTCAACCAAGCAGAAAAACATGAATTACACCGCTCCGGAATACAAGATTGATATTGCCAAAGCCGGTGACGGTTATGATGTGAGTGTCGGCTCGGATGTTTTCGCACGCGGGGTGTTCCTTTCGCTCGACGGCATCGACAATTTCTTCTCCGACAACTATTTCAATATCATGCCGGGCAAGACACGCAACATTCATGTCACAACACCTCTCACGGAATCTGATTTCCGCAATCAGCTGAAGGTAATCTCCATGGGTGATGTGCATGCCAAAGGTGCCGAATCCACCAATTCTGAGCTCAAAAGTGTTGAATACAAGCCTCTCGGGGGAAATTAATAATTTGCATGACTCAAATGCGTGCATCGAGTCGTAGCTGCTGTTGCTTGCAACTGCAGTTTCACGACAAGAAAGCCATGCTGTAGTTGCAAGCAACAGCAGCTACTATGAGAGACGCCAGTCTTTAGCGGAT
>DAWBVG010000149.1:0-2808 GCA_052279865.1 Muribaculaceae bacterium | reverse complement strand
TCAAACTTCCTCGAAAATAAATTTAAACAGTTTCTTAACGATTGATGAATATTTTTATGATTTAGAATTGAAAGCAAAAAGGCACGAAATTTCAAGGGAATACACTGGATTTCAGCGAAAATATGTAACTTTGCGTATTGGCATATACGCCATATCTGAAACAATGTCTAAAATTATCGTTCAAAATACACCTATCACTGTTCTCTCGTTAGAGGAACAGGATTATATCTCCCTCACAGATATGGCAACTGCCAAAGAGGGCGATAACCGTTCTGCCGATATAATCAAGAACTGGTTGCGAAACCGCTACACTATTGAATTTCTTGGTACTTGGGAGGTGATTCATAATCCAGATTTCAAAGTGGTCGAATTTGACCACTTTAGAATGAGGGCAGGTTTGCCGTCCTTTGTATTAAGTGCTTCTGAATGGATAGAGCGCACAAATGCAATCGGAATAATAGTGAAGAAAGGTCGCTATGGAGGCACCTATGCTCATAAGGATATAGCCTTTGAGTTTGGTTCGGCAATAAGTGTGCCGTTCAAACTTTATCTTATCGAGGAATTTCAGCGGTTAAAGACGGAGGAACAGCGGTTGTTAGGTTGGTCGGCAAAGCGCGAGCTGTCGAAAATCAACTATCGCATACACACCGACGCGATAAAGCAGAACCTTATCCCGGCAGAGGTTACTCCGGCACAAGCGAGTATGATTTACGCCAACGAAGCCGATGTGTTAAACGTGGCGATGTTCGGTGTAACGGCAAAGCAATGGCGCGAAGCCAATCCCGACCTCAAAGGGAACATACGCGACTATGCCACAGTCAACGAACTTATCTGCCTGTCGAATATGGAAAACCTCAATGCGGTTTTCATCGAGCAGGGAATGACACAAGGCGAGCGACTTGTGAAACTGAATCAGATAGCCATTCATCAGATGAGCGTGCTGGAAAGCGGCGACAACGATAGAAAATTGCTGAAATGAAAAAGTGGCAGAAGATATTGGGAGGCACAGTGTTAACCGTTCTGGTATGTGTGGAATTGTTTTTGTTCGGCATATACTATGGTGTGATAAATAGTAGTTTATGTCGGTTGCATCTACAATACGATTATCCAATAGAAAGCCAACACTTCGCAGTAGATGTGATATCTATAATGATGTGGGGCAACTTAATATTGGCATTATTCCTATTTATCTGCTTATGGAAGAAAGGTGGGTAAGAAATCATCTCAAAATCTCCTAAAATTTAATATAAGCTAATTCCCAACACTTACTTATGAGAATTACTTTAATCAGGAACGGAATAATAACAATGAATATCAGTTAAAGCTTTTGTGAATATTATTTAAGCGCGCTGGAGAGGATGTGTTCGAGGTCCATCGCGGAGATCTTCACACTCAGGGAGCCGTCGCGAGCGACAGAGATACTTCCCGTCTCCTCACTCACGATTACACAGATGGCATCCGTCACCTGGCTCATACCTAACGCTGCGCGATGACGCAGACCCAGGCTCTTAGGGATATTCATGTCATGACTGACAGGAAGAATACACCCAACAGATTTGATTCTATGGTCTGCTATTATCATGGCTCCGTCGTGGAGCGGTGAATTTTTGAAGAAGATATTCTCTATCAACCTCACGTTGATGTCGGCATCTATTATGTCGCCCGTGTTTTCATAATCGGTCAATGGAACTTTCCTTTGAAACACTATGAGCGCTCCGGTCTTGGATTTAGACATCGACATGCAGGCATAAACCACGCTCATCACCCGTGAGTGTTCAGTCTCCTCATCCTCCTCATGATGGCGGAAAAGCTTGCGGAAAACTGTCCATCGTCCGCGGCTGCCTATGTCGATAAGGAAACGCTTTATCTGATCCTGAAAAAGAATTACCAGCACGATCAAACCAATGCTCATGAACTTATCAACGATCGTGCCCGTGAGACGCATATCGAAAATCTCAAAAGAGATGACCCAGATGGCAATGAAAGCGAGCACGCCGTAAAACAACGACAACGTTCCACTGTTTTTCATCAGACGGTAAAGATAGTAGAGCATCAACGCCACTATCAATATGTCAACTATATCTTTTATTCCGAAATTTATCATAGTCAGGTATATTTCATTCGGCAACTGGAAGCTGAGACACAAGTTTGACCGCTTCCACTGCATTGCGCACGTCATGAACCCTAAGGATATCGGCTCCGTTAAGAAGCGCTATGGTATTGAGCACGGTAGTGCCGTTTGCCGCCTTATCAGCGGTTATGCCCAGTGGCTTCCATATCATGGTTTTTCTTGACAGCCCCGCCAACACGGGAGCTCCCATTATTTTAAATTCCCTCAGATCTGAAAGTAACTGATAATTTTGCTCCACGGTCTTGGCAAAGCCGAAACCCGGATCAATCATAATATCCCTCACTCCTTTCTGACGCAACAATGCCGTCTTTTCAGCGAGGGCAGAAACAGTTTCGGCTGTGACATCATTATAATCAGTAAGACCACCCATAGTCTTTGGATTCCCACGCATATGCATCAGGACGTAAGGCACTCCGAGATCCGCCACGACATCCCACATCTCAGGATCGAGATCTCCCCCGGCAATATCGTTTATTATTCCGACATGCCACTCCTCAACACACCGGCGCGCCACGTCTGCCCGGAATGTATCTACCGACACTAACGCATCTTCCTTTACCTTGCGGATTGCCTCCAGTCCCCGCGCCAAACGGGCATATTCCTCCTCCGGCGACACTTCATCCGCACCTGGGCGCGATGAATAGCCACCGATATCAAGAATGTTCGCACCTTCAGAG
>DAWBVG010000148.1:0-4206 GCA_052279865.1 Muribaculaceae bacterium | reverse complement strand
AGGAAGTTCACCACGCAGAATCTTGATGCGGTCGATTTCCGAAAGGTATGTCTGCAGCTGATAGAGAGCTTTAAGACGCTCCTCTACGCTACGTTCCTTGTCATTCTTTTTCTCTGTTGCCATATATGGTATGTTTTTATTTCAAATTTCTAACCATTATTAACCATTAGCCATTAACCATTAATTATTAACTATTAACCAATCCCTCCTCCCTACATTACTCCGATAGGATTTGTTTCCATTTCCGAGAAATACAAGAGACAGTCGGGATATTTATCGCGTATTATACGTGAGAATATCTTACATGCGCACAACTCGCTTTCATAATGACCGATGTCGGCGATGATGATGTCAAGTCCATAGGCTGTGAAATCATGATACTTCACATCTCCGGTGATGATTGCATCTGCACCTGCCTTGACAGCGTCACCAATTAATGATGCGCCTGCACCTCCACAGAGGGCAACTCTTTTCACCACCAATTGCGGTGACTGCTCGGAAAATTTCAGAGCCTTGACTCCGAATGTCTCTTTAACCTTGCGGAGAAACTCAAGCTTCGGTGTGGGTTTGACGTTTCCGATCACGCCTAATCCTGTGTTGCCTTCGAAATCCTTTGGCTCCAACACCTGCAGGTCTCTGATGTCGAGCATATGAGCCATCTCATGGCTTACTCCCTCCCATGCTGAATCCAGATTGGTATGGGCGGAATAAATCGCTATGTTGTTGCGAATGGCTTTCACTACAATCCTTTCGATTGCCGTGCGTCCCGTTATCTCCTTCAGACCGTGGAAAATCAGCGGATGGTGAGTGATCACGAGGTTGCATTGCCGCTGGATGGCTTCATCAAGAATCTCTTCGGTGATGTCAAGACACAGCAACGCGGCGGTGACCCCCATTTGAGGATCACCAACCTGAAGACCTGTGTTATCATAACTTTCCTGCAGCGACTTGGGAGCAAACTCCTCAATGGCTGCGGCTATATCGGAAACTTTCACCATCTTCTTTGCCTTTATGGCCTCCAGTATGTCGAGTGGAGTAGACAAGAGTTATAATTAATGTTTAATGTGAAATGTTGAATGTTTAATGTGCGATGTTATTTGCGGGGAGCCAGCTCAAGCTGAAGCTCGTCGAGCTGAGCTTGGTCGATGGGAGAAGGCGACTCATTCATCACGTCTCTGCCCGAGTTGTTTTTCGGGAAGGCGATGACATCGCGGATTGTGTCAAGACCAGCGAGAATTGACACAAAGCGGTCGAAACCGAGGGCAAGACCACCGTGAGGAGGCGCACCGTATTTGAACGCATTCATCAGGAATCCGAACTGTTCGTGTGCGCGTTCGGGTGTGAAACCGAGAAGTTCAAACATCTCGTCCTGAAGAGCCGCGTCGTGGATACGTATTGATCCGCCACCAAGTTCTGTGCCGTTAACCACGATGTCGTAAGCTGTGGCACGCACTTTGCCCGTGTCTGTCTTCAACATCGGAATATCCTCCGGATTCGGAGAGGTGAACGGATGATGCATTGCATAGAAACGCTGGGTCTCGTCGTCCCATTCGAAGAGGGGGAAGTCTATAACCCAGAGGGGTGCGAATACGTTCTTGTCGCGGAGTCCGAGGCGATTGCCGAGCTCAAGACGCAATTCGCAAAGCTGTTTGCGCGTCTTCATCGCTTCACCTGTCATCACGAGCAGCAGGTCTCCGGCTTCAGCGCCAGCCTTTTCGCCCCATGCGCGAAGTTCATCTTCGCTATAGAATTTGCCAACAGAACTCTTGATGGAGCCGTCAGCTTCGAATTTAACATATATGAGTCCCTTGGCTCCAACCTGCGGACGTTTTACAAACTCCGTAAGCTCGTCGATCTGTTTGCGTGAGTAGCTTGCGCATCCCTTGGCAACGATGCCGACTGTGAGTTCTGCATCATCGATTACGCTGAAACCTTTTCCTTTCGCAACATCGTTGAGTTCTACAAACTCCATGCCGAAGCGGATATCCGGTTTGTCGGAACCATAACGTTGCATTGCGTCAGCCCATGTGATACGAGGGAACGGATCTGTGAAATCGATTCCTTTCACATATTTGAAGATGTGTTTCACAAGACCTTCGAATGTCTGTATCACATCCTCCTGCTCGACAAAGCTCATCTCGCAGTCGATCTGAGTAAACTCAGGCTGACGGTCGGCGCGAAGGTCTTCGTCGCGGAAACATTTAGCAATCTGGAAATAGCGGTCATAGCCACTCACCATGAGGAGCTGTTTGAAAAGCTGCGGGCTCTGGGGGAGGGCATAGAACTCTCCGGGATTCATGCGAGAAGGCACCACAAAGTCGCGGGCTCCTTCTGGAGTGGATTTCACAAGTATAGGAGTCTCGATCTCCAGAAATCCCTGCGCGTCAAGATAACGGCGAATCTCGAATGCCATCTTGTGGCGAAGTTCAAGATTGCGTCGCACGCATGGTCTACGGAGGTCAAGATATCTGTATTTCATGCGGAGGTCATCACCTCCATCGGTATTGTCTTCAATAGTGAAGGGAGGAATCTCACTGCGATTGAGGATTTTGATGCTGTCAGCAATTACCTCGATATCGCCGGTAGGCAGGTTGGCGTTTTTGGAGCTTCTCTCCTCAACCTTTCCTGTTACCTGCACCACGAATTCACGACCGAGGGCATTCGCCGCTTCAGTGAGTTCGCGGTCAATCTCATTGTTGAAAACCACCTGGGTGATGCCGTAGCGGTCGCGGACATCCACGAATGTCATGCCGCCCATTTTGCGGGTGCGTTGCACCCAGCCGGCGAGTGTCACGCTCTGTCCGGCATCGGCGAGGCGAAGTTCGCCGCATGTTCTGTTTCTATACATTTTTAGCTAAAATGTTATCTTTAGTCTAAAGCACAAGTACTTATCGACCAAGTTAAAAAGCTTTTTCCTGATAATATGCTGCAGAAAATGCACGCACTGCTGCATACATAATCCGCTTCAAATATGCAAAATTAGCAAAAAAACATCGCTTTGTCAATACCTTAGTCAAAAAAAGAGGATGAAAAACCTTATCCTACGTATGTCTCGAGGATCGACACATTGCCCGAAGGAATAATGGATACCCCTTTTGCTGTTGCAGGAATGAGGATGGTTTCCCCCTGTTTGACGGGAGTAGATCCTTCTTCGCTGCGTATTTCGGCTTCCCCTGCGGTGATGATAAGAGCCACGAACGAATCGTTTTCACGATAGTCGCGCATCAGTTCATGGTCAGCAGTCAGAAGATTCGTAGTGAAGAACGGACAACGCACCAGATTCACCGGAACATTCTCTCGGACGTTATAATCTACCGGATTCCCGTCGGTGTCGTTGAAATTCACGGCTTCTTTGGCGAGCACCGTGTGGAGTTCGCGTTCATTGCCGTTTTTGTCTTTGCGGTGATAGTCATAAAGACGATAGGTTGCATCTGAGGTCTGCTGTATCTCAGCCACGAAAGCTCCTTTCCCTATGGCGTGTACGCGTCGCGCCGGAATAAAATAGGTGTCGCCAGGTTTAATCTCCACGAAATTGAGCACATTCTCAATCTCTCCGGTCTCAACAAGCCTTTCATAGTCTGTCGGATCGACAGGACTGCGGAAACCGTTGGCAAGCTTGGCTCCCTCTGCAGCTTCGAGCACGAACCACATCTCCGTTTTGCCGTTTGGCATTCCGTATTTCTGAGCCATCGCATCGTCGGGATGCACCTGCACGGAGAGATCGTCGCGGGCGTCTATGAATTTTATGAGTAGCGGAAAGCGGTTGCCGAATTTCTCATAATTCTTATGTCCCATCAATAATGCTCCATATTTGTCGATGAGCTGAGGAAGAGTCAGACCTGCGTCCGGACCCTCTGCAACGATCGATTCGTCACCATCCACGCCGGAGAGCTCCCAGCTTTCACCAACATTATGAAGGTCTGTGTTGATTCCTTTGTAAGGAGCGATTCTTTCACCGCCCCAGATAGTAGTTTTCAGAATTGGATTAAATTTCCACATATTTTTTACCCGTTGATTGTTATAATTATACTTAGTCAACTTTCGCAAGCGAAAAGTTGAAGTTTATAAGATTATCGCTCTGCGCGCAGTTTATAAGTTTATTTGTTTGCTACGAAAAGTTTGTTGCAGAATAAACATTCTACTCAATTTTAGTCGCGTCATATAAACTTTTAAACTCATAAACGCATAAACTTTAAGTTGAAGCTT
>DAWBVG010000147.1:0-4401 GCA_052279865.1 Muribaculaceae bacterium | reverse complement strand
TGCTCATTGACAATTCGCATTACCTCTGCATCTATCACTTTGGCTGTATCTTCACTGTATGGTTTGGTGAAGCCCATGTCCTGACCGGTAGAATCATTGTAATTAAGATTAGGCAATTTGTCGCTCATACCGTAAACGAGCACGAGTGACCGCGCAATCTTTGTGCATTTTTCAAGATCGTCACTTGCACCTGTGCCTATCTGACCGGTAAAGACTTCTTCTGCAGCTCGTCCGCCAAGGAGACCACACATTGTGTCGAGCAACGCCTGTGTTGGAATGATCTGTCGTTCTTCGGGAGCATACCATGCCGCGCCAAGAGCTCTACCTCTCGGCACAATGGTTACCTTCACCAAAGGATTGCCATACTGGATCATCCATGTAATTGTTGCGTGTCCCGCCTCATGTGTTGCGATAGAGAATTTCTCATCATCTGTGATGATTCTTGATTTTTTCTCCAAGCCGCCAACAATCCTGTCGATGGCAGCCATAAAATCATTCCAATCTACTGCCTGCTTATTGTTGCGCGCAGCAATAAGCGCAGCCTCATTGCAGACATTGGCAATATCAGCACCCGAGAATCCTTGAGTCTGACGAGCAAGCTGCTCAACATCAAGAAGACTGTTGACCTTGATATTTCTAAGATGAACGTTGAATATCTCCACACGATCGGAAAGTTCAGGAAGATCTACATATATCTGACGGTCGAAACGTCCGGGACGCAGAAGCGCCTTGTCGAGCATATCAGCGCGGTTTGTGGCAGCAAGGCAGATCACACCATTGTTTGATTGGAAACCATCCATCTCTGTGAGCATCTGGTTGAGTGTATTCTCACGCTCATCGTTGGAACCCATGTTGGGATTCTTTCCGCGGGCACGTCCTACAGCATCGATCTCATCTATGAATACAATGCAAGGAGCCTTCTCTTTTGCCTGCTTGAAGAGATCGCGGACACGGGCAGCTCCGACACCGACAAACATCTCCACAAAATCCGAACCGGACATAGAGAGGAACGGAACGTTCGCTTCGCCGGCAACAGCTTTTGCCAATAACGTCTTACCGGTTCCCGGAGGACCTACAAGAAGAGCACCGCGAGGGATCTTGGCTCCAAGCTCGGTATATCTCTGTGGATTCTTAAGGAACTCAACAATCTCTTCAATCTCTACTTTTGCTTCAGCAAGACCTGCAACATCCTTGAACGTTACATTTGTTCCGTTATTTTTGTCAAATACTATTGCTTTCGATTTTCCCACATTGAATATGCCGCCACCACCGGGACCGCCACTCATTCTCTTGGACATGTAAACCATGAAAATCACAATAAGGATAATCGGTCCGAAATACCAAAAAAGCTTCATCAGATCGCTACCTTTCTCGTAATTTACCTTTATAGCGGGTTTACCTTCAGCCTCCAGAGCTGTGTTCCAGGAATCTATCTTTTCCTGAATCTTATCGGTTGATGGAATCGTGGTCTTGATTCTCATGCTTCCGGAGGTGAGTCTGGAAGTATCGAATTTTAGATTCTTTGCCCCCTGCTGCGTCAGCACACCTTCCGCGATGCCGTTTTCGGCAAACACATAGATTTTGTCAACATCTCCTGCAAGAGCATATTTCTCAAAATCTGTCCAGTCAACCTCTTTGGTTTGAGTGTTATCCTGAAAATAATAGAGACCCAAAATGCATAGGATGATCAGCGCATACATCCAATACATATTGAACAGGGGACGTTTATTCCTGTTTCCCGGTCGTTGCCCTTTATTGGGCTGGAACATATTCATAGTCTAATGAGTTTTCAATTTAACATTGAGATATTAATCCCTCTTATCCAATTCAGTCAAGATCAGGAACTTCGATTATTTTAGCATCGCTCCAGAGATCTTCAAGATTATAAAACTCCCTATATTCTGGAAGAAAAACATGGATCATTACATTGCCGTAATCAATCACAATCCATTGTGAATTTCTATAACCGTCATAATTATAAGGTTTCAATCCTGTCTGTTTCTGTATGTCGTCACGTATTCCATCGGCGATTGCAGATACTTGAGAAGTGCTTCTCCCTTGGCAAATAACAAATTTTGATGCCGGGGCACTTTCAATATTGTCAAAATCAAGAATAGTGATGCCGGATCCTTTTTTATCCTGGATAGCATCGACAATTAGAGTGGAAATATCTTGGGTCTTTTGCATTTATTTTTGTTGTTATTATTGAAGTCGTTTAAACTAATTTACGTTATCAAAAATATCATAAAGTTGTAAACTTTATGGTAATCTTTAATAATCTTACCATAAAAATTAGTTTAAACAACTTCATTCTATTTGACACTATAAACAAATTTTATGCCAAACAGAGAATTATTCCTATTCTTAGAAACTGTTTAAATACATGTTCATGCAATTAAAACAATCGGAAATGCGAAATTAATAAAATTTTCTAAGCTTTTTTTGCACTATCACACAAAAAATGTTAATGAGTCCCGAGTATTTTTGAATACACCATTAAAGGAATCGAGTCGTTCCCACATAAAAACCATGCCGGAATCTCGCCGCGACAGGTATAGCCGGCTTTCCCAAACAGGGCAACACTTGCATCGTTCCCAGCCATAATTTTCGCCGCAAGATGATTGATATTTAATAATCTGAATGCGTAGTCATCAAGTATTTCCAGCGACTTGACACCAAATCCTTGTCTCCGTTTGGAAGGCAGGATATAGATGCCAACAAAAGCATGCCTATGTAGGGGAGAGATATCATAAATATCAGCAATGCCCACCACTTCATTATCAATTTTATCCTCGATTATCAATCTTATCTGCCTCGCGCCCATCGGATCAGCATCGTATGACAAAGCGTAATCCAGAATATTTTGACGGGAAAGAGGAGCTGACATGCCATTTTGTATCCACTGAGCGGAATCGGATTCAACATTCCACATCAATTCTGCATCTTCAGGTTCAACTGCCCGTAATCTTATGTTCTCCTTTTCAAGCATCTTTTATAATGTCAGAATTTATCGTGGAAGGTATCCGAGAAAAGCATCCGGTTTTGAATGGAACGTCCGAGAGTCAGCTCATCAGCGTATTCGAGTTCATTTCCAATACTGAGTCCTCGTGCCAGCATTGTTACTTTTACAGGCAGATGCGCCAGTTTTCTGTAAATATAAAAATTGGTTGTGTCTCCCTCCATCGTAGGACTCAAAGCAAGAATGACTTCCGTTATATCTTCTTTCTCAACACGATCGACAAGACTATCTATTTCCAGATCAGACGGGCTAACCCCATCGAGCGGAGAAATAAGACCACCGAGCACGTGATAGAGACCCTTATGCTCCCTCGTTGCCTCAACTGTGATGACATCTTTAACATTCTCAACCACGCAGACAATGTGACTGTCTCGCTTGGAATCGCTACAAATGGGACATATTTCGTTTTCACTTATGTTATGACAACGTTCACAATAACGGATATTTTTTCGCATCTCTATTATTGAATTGCCAAGATCGAAAGCAACATTACTTTCTTGCCGAAGAAGATGAAGTGCAAGCCGCAGAGCTGTCTTCTGACCTATACCGGGTAATTTTGACAGTTCCGCCACTGCATTATCGAGAAGACGGGAATTAAAACTTTGATCCATATTTAAACGGTTTCTAATGCAAAATTAGTTATTTTAGCTGAAATATTAGTAATTTTACAATATCAAACAAGAAACTGTTTATTATGATCGATTATTTAAAGGGTATAGTTGCAGAGACAACTCCGACATATACAGTAATAGAATGCAATGGAGTAGGGTATGAAGTGAACATAACACTAATAGATTTCCCCTCCATATCTGAATCTAAAGAAAGCAAACTTTATATTCATGAGTCAATACGCGAAGACGCTCATGTGCTTTACGGATTTCTCAGGAAAAGAACCAGAGAGTTGTTCCGACTGTTGATAGGAGTCAGCGGAGTTGGTCCGAACACCGCGAGGCTCATCCTATCATCTTTAACAGATGATCAACTCGAATCCACAATTGCTTCAGGGAATGATTCCCAACTTAAGGCAGTAAAGGGGATAGGAGGAAAGACAGCTCAACGTATAATTGTGGATCTCCGTGATAAAATAAAAATAGAGTCGGAATCGTTAATTACAAGTACGCCCGCAAGTGAATCATATGATGATTCCGTAGCCGCTCTTGTAATGCTTGGATTCACAGCTCAACAAAGTCAGAAAGTGCTTAAAAAACTTTTTGCATCCGATCCGACGCTTACAACAGAACGAGCTATCAAGCAGGCACTTACTATGCTCTGATGGAGTTTAAGCGAATTAATGACAAGAAGATATATATTCTCATCGCAGTGTTTTTTTCAACACTGCTTTTGTCATTTGTCGCAAATTCCCAGAACCCGGTTCGTAAAAC
>DAWBVG010000146.1:0-10179 GCA_052279865.1 Muribaculaceae bacterium | reverse complement strand
CTGTTCAACCTCTTCCTTCGTCCAGGCAAGAAGAGCAATCCGCTTATTGGTAATGCAGGTGTATCAGCCGTACCGATGGCTGCGCGTATCTCCAATAACCTCGGACTTGAGTATGATCCCACCAACTATCTTCTGATGCACGCCATGGGTCCCAATGTCGCTGGCGTCATCGGTTCGGCAGTTGCGGCAGGTGTTCTTCTCAGTTTCCTTGGATAATCAAGCCCAAAAAGCCGATAAAATCTGCTTTAAAATACTTCCCCGCATCCTTAATGGAACGCGGGGAATATTTTTTTGTAATTTTTTTGTTTAGATTGTTGAATAATAACAATAAAAGAATTAATTTCGCATTTAATAAATGAAACTAATTTTAAAAGACTGACCAACCCACTGCAATCCATGAAATACACAACCATGCGGTTCTTACATGCGGGAAGTCGATTAAGGAATGTTTTTAAAGGAAAAAACTTAAGACACTATGGTATATAGATTCAAACTCGTAAGCGATGAGGTGAGCAATTTTGCCCGCGAAATCGAAATAGATTCTGAGAATACATTTTTACAATTGCGCAATGCCGTGCTCGACAGTGTCGGATTCACCAAAGACGAACTCGATTCTTTCTTCCTTTGTGATGACGACTGGCAAAAACAGGAGGAAATAACTCTCGAAGATATGGGACACAGCGCAAGCGACACAGACACATGGCTGATGGAGGAGACTCCTCTCAGTGAACTCATCGAAGATGAGGGGCAACGTCTAATTTTTGTGTTCGACTATCTCACGGAGAGATCTTTCTTTATGGAATTGAAAGAGATGTATCCGAGCCGTTCTCTTGCAGATCCGGTGTGCACTTTCAAGAAAGGGAAAGCTCCAAAACAATCAGTAGATCTTGATGAATTCGATAAAAAGATTGATCTGCGCGCTCAGGAAAAGATAGATGACCTTGACATTGATGTTTTCAGCACAGACGATTTCAACGAAGAAGATCTTGGCGATGGATTTGACATAATGAGTATCAACTAAAGCATGATTTACACACTAAATCAGATTTGGTGTATTATACGAATAAAGGATGCCTCAGAGGCATCCTTTATTCGTATAATAAATTATTAACTATTAATTATTAACCATTAATTATTAATTACCCACCATTCTCAATCATCTACCAAATAGCTTACCGAATAAAGATTGTGGCTTTTCAGGTCTAATATGCACCCGGAGTTGATCATCATCTTTACCAAAAAAAAGAATATGACTCCGAAACACAAACGCAATCATTTTGTCAAATTCAAGAATACCATATATACTTCTTTTAAGAAACATACGGAACGGATTGAATTCCTCAAGATCCTCAACCACTATCTCCATTCCATCAGACGTAATATGGTGGTGTTCTTGCAACACTTCAAGATAATGTTCAAGATCAAGCTCTGCAGGATCTTTGCAGGGCTTGGTATATTTCTTGTATATCTCTTTGATAACTTGATCAGTAATCATAGCTATGAACGTTAGGCAATCCTGACAAGCGGAATTCGTGAGGAGATGTCACAATTATAAACGGCTCAACACTTATAATTGTTCATGGTTTTTCATGAAATATTTTTATTTTAATCTGACAGACAAGAATTATCTATAAATCCCACACTTCGCGACATGTATTATCGGTGTAGTGTGGGATTCAATTTATTTCTGTAATAAAAACTTATTTTTTCAATAAGTCATATTTCTTGAAGACTTTCTCTATGGCTTCCAAAGAACGTGTCACTTGTTCTTTTGTATGAGTAGCCATAAGCGAATAGCGAATTAAAGTGTCATGAGGTGCAACAGCCGGAGATACCACCGGATTCACAAATACTCCTTCATCAAGAAGATCGCGTGTAACCTGGAATGTCTTGAAATCATCGCGGATGAAAAGCGGAATAATCGGAGTCGAAGTGTTACCGATTTCGCAACCCATTGCACGGAAATTCTCAAGAGCATAATGGGTAAGATCCCAAAGATGTTTCTGTCGCTCAGGCTCGGCAAGCATGATATCAAGCGCTGTACTTGCAGCCGCAGTGGAGGCTGGTGTGATGGATGCCGTAAAAATATATGAGCGTGAATGATGACGTAGATAGTTTGTGATAACTTTGTCTGTAGCAATAAAGCCACCCAATGATGCAAATGATTTGCTGAACGTACCCATGATGAGATCTACATCATCAGTCAGACCGAAATGATTACATGTGCCTCTGCCGCCTTCACCAAAGACTCCGATACCATGAGCCTCATCTACCATTACAGTGGCATTATATTTCTTAGCCAGACGCACAATCTCGGGCAGATTTGCAACATCACCTTCCATGGAGAATACTCCGTCCGTAACAATCAGCTTTACTTTATCGGGCTCACATTTCTTCAATTGAGTTTCAAGTGATGCCATATCGTTGTGGCGATACTTGAGATAGTTGGAGAAGGAAAGACGACGACCTTCGATAATCGATGCATGGTCTTGCTCATCTATTATAATGTAGTCTTCACGACCCGTGAGTGTGGAAACGACACCGAGATTGACACCGAAACCGGTGGAATAAAGCATTGCATCCTCTTTTCCTACGTAATCGGCGATTTTTGCCTCGAATTCTTTGTGGATATCAAGGGTGCCGTTAAGGAATGGTGAACCCGCCATGCCTGTGCCATATTTTTTTGTTGCCTCTATAGCAGCCTCAATCACCTTGGGATGATTGGTGAGACCCATATAGCTGTTAGAACCAAACATCAGCACTTTCTTGCCGTGCATAATCACTTCAGTGTTCTGCTCACTCGAAATCGCACGGAAATAAGGATAGACACCTGCGGCTTTCGCTTTTTGAGGAGCGTCATAAACCGATAGTTTCTCTTGCAAAAGTTTCATATACTGTTTTCTATATGAAGTTGACACACTCGAAGTCTTACAGCCCTCAAGACTTAATTGACCCGCTTATGCGCCATCTCTGGTTATAGGTGAAATTAAATCAGAATACAAAGTTAGCAATTTTTTAAGAAATCACATAGATTTTCGTTATTTTTGCACAAAATTTTATTACTCATTTATTGAATTTGACCTATACGATCTATGAAAAAGTCTCTATTATCAATTGCAACAGGTATGGTCCTCTGCGCCTCTCCCCTATCTGCGGTGTCAACACTTCCTGCGGAGAAAGACATGGACGCGTATCTTCTTGTATTTTTCTCGGATTCGGACCACAGTGTGCATTTTGCAGTAAGCCATGACGGCTATTCCTTCACAGCTCTCAACGACAACCGTCCGGTAATCGCCGGCGATTCTCTCTCGGACCAGCGCGGCATCCGTGATCCTCATATATACCGCGGTCCGGACGGCAGTTTTTATATGGCAATGACAGACCTCCATATATATGCAAAGAAACATGGCATTCGAGACACGGAGTGGGAACGGCCCGATGAATATGGCTGGGGCAACAATCGCGGACTGGTACTTATGAAATCAAAGGATCTTGTAAACTGGACACACAATGAGACTCGTCTTGACCAACTTTTCCCAAAGGAATTCGGAGAGATTGGTTGCGCATGGGCACCGCAGACCATCTACGACCCTGAAAAAGACGCCATGATGGTATATTTTACTATTCGTAAAAAAGGAGAACACCTTAAAGGGGCAACCAAGGATGAACGCAAGACACGTTTGTATTATGCTTATACCGACAAGGATTTCACACGCCTCGTCACGAAACCGGAGAAACTTTATGAATATCCTGATGAAGAAATCCAGGTGCTTGATGCTGACATCTGCCCTATTCCAGGAGGCAAATATGCCATGACGTATGTAGCTCAGGAAAATCCGGGCGGAATCAAGATTGCATTCTCAGATAAGATCAATTCAGGATATGATTATATTGAGAAGCAGATCGATCATGAACCAAAGAGTTGCGAAGCACCGAACGTATGGAAGCGTATTGGTGAAGACCGCTGGGTGGTGATGTACGATGTTTTCAGTATTAATCCTCATAATTTCGGATTTGTTGAGACAACTGATTTCAAGACATTCATACCCATAGGGCATTTCAACGACGGTCCCATGCGGGCAACCAACTTCATAAGTCCCAAACATGGAGCCGTCATCCAGATCACAGCTGAAGAAGCAGCTCGTCTTGAGAAACATTTCCCATCTCAAAAATAATCATACTTAAAAAGTATCCTATATAATTATTCCATGACAACCCTGGATTTTGCCATTTTTGGCAAAATCCAGGGTTGTCTCTTTATATAAATAAAATTATAAAAAGGCTCTGTATTTTCAGCTATTTACAAATTTTAAGTAAAAATTTTTTATCTTATCGAAATTTTTAGCACATGATTTGTTAATATATTGAGTGAAATGATGAGCAAGCATAGATTCAATAGTCTGCAAGGCTTGTCAAATCAATTACTAAAACGATAGAAATTAGAATAATAACATTAAAAATCTTATAAAATCATGGGAAAAATTATCGGTATTGACTTAGGAACTACCAACAGTTGCGTTGCAGTGCTTGAAGGTAAGGATCCTGTTGTGATCCCCAACAATGAAGGTCGTAACACCACTCCTTCTGTCGTGGCGTTTGTTGACGGCGGTGAAAGAAAAGTCGGTGACCCTGCAAAACGTCAGGCTATCACCAACCCTACCCGCACAATATATTCAATCAAGAGATTCATGGGCGAGAAATGCGACCAGGTTACAGACGAAATCAAACGTGTGCCTTACAAGGTTGTATGCCAGAACGACATGCCCAAGGTAGACATCGATGGTCGTGACTACACTCCGCAGGAGATCTCAGCTATGATTCTCCAGAAAATGAAAAAGACAGCTGAAGACTATCTTGGTCAGCAGGTAACAGAGGCTATCATTACCGTTCCTGCTTACTTCGACGACTCTCAGCGTCAGGCAACCAAAGATGCCGGTGAGAGCGCAGGTCTTAAGGTGATGCGTATCATCAACGAACCGACAGCCGCTGCCCTCGCCTATGGTCTTGACAAATCAAACAAGGAGCAGAAGATCGCTGTGTTCGACCTCGGTGGCGGTACCTTCGATATCTCTATCCTTGAGCTTGGTGATGGCGTATTTGAAGTTAAATCAACCAATGGTGATACTCACCTCGGTGGTGATGACTTCGACCACGTGATCATCGACTGGCTCGCAGATGAATTCAAGAACGATGAGGGCGTTGACCTCCGTCAGGATCCTATGGCAATGCAGCGTCTCAAAGAGGCTGCCGAGAAAGCCAAGATCGAGCTTTCAAGCTCTACTTCTACAGAGATCAACCTTCCTTATATCACAGCTACAGCCACAGGTCCTAAGCACCTTGTAAAGACTCTTACCCGCGCTAAGTTCGAGCAGCTCGCTTCCAAACTTATCGACGCTGTCAAGGCTCCATGTGTTAAGGCTCTGCAGGATGCGGGTCTCACAGCTTCAGAGATTGATGAGGTTATCCTCGTGGGTGGTTCAACACGTATCCCCGCTATCCAGGCAAAAGTTAAAGAGATCTTCGGTAAAGAACCCAACAAGGGTGTTAACCCCGATGAGGTCGTTGCAATCGGTGCAGCCATCCAGGGTGGTGTCCTCAGTGGTGATGTAAAAGACGTTCTTCTTCTTGACGTTGTGCCTCTGTCAATCGGTATCGAGACAATGGGCGGCGTTATGACAAAACTTATCGACGCCAACACCACAATCCCGACTCGCAAGAGCGAAGTATTCTCAACCGCAGCCGACAACCAGCCGGAAGTAACAATCCGCGTACTTCAGGGTGAGCGTCCTATGGCAGCAGACGATAAGCTCCTTGGTGAGTTCAACCTTGGCGGCATCGCACCCGCTCCGCGTGGCGTGCCTCAGATTGAGGTTACTTTCGAGGTTGATGCCAACGGTATCCTTAACGTAACAGCCAAAGATAAAGCCACTGGTAAAGAGCAGTCAATCCGCATCGAAGCATCAAGCGGTCTTAGCGATGCCGAGATTCAGCGCATGCGCGATGAAGCAAAGGCAAACGAAGACGCCGACAAGAAGGCTAAAGAGCGTGCCGACAAACTCAACCACGCCGATTCTGTAATCTTCCAGACTGAGAAACAGCTCAACGAACTTGGCGACAAGATTCCTGCTGATAAGAAAGCAGCCATCGAATCAGCCCTCGATCGTCTGAAAGAGGTTCACAAGAATCAGCTCGTTGAAGATATCGACTCAGCCGTTAAGGCTGTTACCGATGCCTTCCAAGCAGCATCACAGGATATCTACAATGCTCAGCAGGCAGCCGCAGGTGCAGGCGCACAGGCAGGTCCCCAGGCTCAGCCAAACAACGACCACGAAAAAGACATCACCGACGTCGATTTCGAGGAAGTGAAGTAAATTATAAACCAACATAGATCATGGCGTGTTGTCTTAATACGGCGACACGCCATAATTATATAAAAACAATATACAATTATGATAAGACTCAATTGCGGACTCATAGCAGAGACCGAAGAAAACAGAAAGAAAGCCATAGCGTTGGCAACCGAACTTGTAGAACTGTCGCTTCACGATGCCGGATGCATTGAATACGACCTGTTAGCCTCCCTCACCAATTCCGACCGACTGATGATATACGAAACATGGCAAGATGAAGCCTCTTTAAAAGCCCACATGACCTCCTCCCACTTCCAGCGCCTCGTTCCCGAAATCGAAAAGGTCGCCACCCTCACCCTCGAACAGTTCAATTTCTAACGAACAGACATAAAATTGGCGCGCCTCTATCACGTGCGACAAATCGTAGCAGCTGTTGCTTGCAACTGCAGCACAAGAAAGATGAACTTTGTTATTTGTATATGCTGCAGTTGCAAGCAACAGCAGCTACGACCAGAGACATCATTTGCTCACGTTTGAGGCGCGCCAATTTTCCTTTCTTACTTTTTACTTTTTACTCCTTACTTCTTACCTATAACTATAACTTCTTCTTTCAAGTTGCTGATATGGCAAAGTTTTTGTAACTTTGATTTTGAATAAGAAAAGAAATAGATAATGTCGGAATCGGAGATGAATAGTTATCGACTCACATCGATGGAGGAGCCGGGCGACGAGCGCATGGCTCAGATTATGCGTGAGGTTGCCGAGGATGCCCGCGAAAGTTCCCGCCGGGCTGCCGAGCGTGTGGCAACCGGGATTGAAGCGGCTGCACAGGCGGCTCAAAAGAAATGGGGCGATGCCATAAATAGAATAAAGAATGGCAGCAAGTAATCATCGTCCTGTCCTTATTGTGATTGCCGGACCCAATGGGTCAGGTAAAACTTCCGTGACCTCCAAGATTCTGCATCATGAGTGGCTGGAGGATTCGGAATACATCAATCCCGACAATGTTGCACGCGATGTATTCGGAGACTGGAACAATCAGGAGTCTGTTCTAAAAGCAGCCAACTATTGCAATGAATGGAGGGAAAAATGTCTTTCAGAACGCAAAAGTCATATCTTTGAGACTGTGATGTCAGCTACTGATAAGGTCGATTACATTCTCAGAGCTAAGCAAGCCGGATTCTTCATCCGTTTGTTTTTCGTATCCACCGAATCACCGACAATCAATGCGAAACGTGTCGCTCAACGAGTGTTGGATGGAGGACATGATGTGCCAATTCCTAAAATTATATCTCGATACGACAAGTCCATTGCCAACTGCAAAATTCTATCAGGGATAGTTGACAGGCTCTATGTCTATGACAACTCAATCGAGGATGCCGCAGCTCGACTTCTGTTCCGAATGAGCGACGGCGCGATTGCCAAACGCTATGTCGAAGAGCTCCCCAACTGGGCTTCAACCATCCTTCCGAAATAAGCAACGACAAAGTAACCGATTTCATTCCTATGAACTTGAAATCTCATATTTGTGCCATGCAACAATAAAGTGCTGGTAATCAAATATGGTTAGATTCGAGAAAGTCAAGTAAATTATAAACCAACATAGATCATGGCGTGTTGTCTTAATACGGCGACACGCCATAATTTTTTCGCCTTGTTCTTTAAATAGTAAAGACAACCATATTCTCCGTTCGAGCAATTCAATTTTTAACTATTCAGGATAAAAGTTTGTAAGTTATCAATATTTCCATAAGACAGGAGCATTCTCAAAGAGTTTGTTCCTGTTTTTTTAGTGTTGAGCCATGTCCTGGAATTGAAATAATACGACTTAGCTATACACTAAGAAATTAATATTCAAGTAGCAAAAATATATAAACACAAAAGAAATTGGTAATAATTGGTGTAAAAGCGGTATGAAATAGCAGGGAATAGCCGCTAACTTTGCATTTGGTAAAATGGTTATAATAAAAAAATCAAAAACAGCAAAGTAATGAAGAAAACATTCTTATCATTATTGGCAATTATAGCTATGGCTTTTGTTGCCTGCGCTTCCAAAGAGAAAAAAGGAGTTGAAACAGTCGAGGCTGCAACTCCTGTTCTGGTTGCCGTTTTCTCCGCACAGGGACATACGAAGTCTGTCGCTGAAAAAATCGCCAAAGTAACCGGCGGTGACTTATTTCAGATAGAGCCGGAGGTGCCTTATACAGAAGAAGACCTTGACGGATGGAACAACAGCGCACGCGGCACGCTTGAGGCCCGTAACCGCGACACACGACCCGGAATTGCCAATAAAGTCAAGAACTTCGAGCAATACGACACCATCTATCTGGGCTTCCCGATATGGTGGTTCACAGCTCCTACTATCGTCAATACTTTCCTTGAAAGTTATAATACTGATGGTAAAGTCATCATTCCTTTCGCCACCTCAGGAGGCAGTGATTATGGTGAGGCAACAAAAGACCTGAAAGTATCCGCCCCTAATGCTACGTTCAAACAGGGCAGCGTACTTAATAACTATACACAACAGGATGTTGACAGTTGGGTAAAATCAATCAAATAAGCAAGATTATGAATGACTTGAACAAGAATAAGTCACTTGCTCCGATTGAGCAATTGACTTTGACAGAAGAATGGGATAAGACTTTCCCGAAAAGTGATAAAGTTGACCATAAAAAGGTCGAGTTTGTGAATCGCTACGGCGTCACGCTCGTTGCTGATATGTACACTCCTAAGGGTGCTACCGGCAAACTGGCAGCGATAGCCATCAGCGGACCATTCGGAGCCGTAAAGGAACAGGCAAGCGGTCTTTATGCACAGCAGCTTGCCGAGAGAGGCTTCCTTACAATTGCTTTCGACCCCTCGTTTACGGGAGAAAGCGGAGGTATGCCCCGCAGGGTTGCGTCACCCGACATTAACACGGAGGATTTCTGTGCAGCAGTCGATTTCCTTATCACACAGCCGAATGTAGATTCTGCCAAAGTAGGAATTCTTGGAATCTGCGGTTTCGGCGGATTCGCCTTGAGTGCAGCCGCCAATGACACACGCATCAAAGCGACAGTCGCATCCACTATGTACGATATGTGCCGTGTCACAGCCAACGGCTATTTCGACCAGAATGACAACGCCGATGCCCGCTATGCCTATAAGGAAAAGATGTGTGCGCAGCGTACCGAAGACTATATATCCGGCAGCTATAAGCGTGATGGTGGTGTTGTTGATCCCGTACCTGCGGATGCTCCGGAGTTTGTGAAGCGTTACTTCGACTACTACAAAACTCCAAGAGGCTTCCACCCGCGTTCAGGCAATTCAACCGACGGCTGGAACATCACATCTTTCTTTCCGTTCATCAATTTCACGCTTCTTGATCGAATCAGTGAAATCCGCAATGCTGTGATGATAGTACACGGAGAGAAAGCTCACTCGCTTTATTTCGGAGAAGATGCTTTCAAGCGTCTTCAGGGCGACAACAAGGAACTGCTCATTGTAGCCGACGCCGACCATACCGACCTGTACGACAATCTTGAAAAGATACCTTTCGACCAGATAGCAACATTCTTCAACAACAGAATGAAATGACGATAGCCGAATTTTTTGAACTGATGGACTCCGGGACTACTGTTGTCGCGGGGTCCTCAGCACATGAAGTAATGCACAGACTTGGACAGGATGCCATAAGACTTTGCATACAGCTAAATAATACATATCATACAGAAGCTGAGATAACAGCTCTACTGTCGGAACTGACCGGACGCGAGGTGCATAAATCCAACCGGCTTTTCCCACCGTTCAACACGGAGTGCGGTAAGAATATACATCTTGGCAAACGTGT
>DAWBVG010000145.1:0-5059 GCA_052279865.1 Muribaculaceae bacterium | reverse complement strand
TCTTTCGTTCTCGCCGGGGAGAACATGGGACCGGCAAAACTTGAAAAATGCCGCCAACTCGGCATCCCCATCCTCTCCGAAGATGAATTCCTCTCCCTCCTCACCTCCCACTTATAACTTCTCACCTCTCCCCTCTTACTTCTTACCTTTAACCTCTCCTCTCTTACTTCTTACCTTTAACCTCTCCCCTTTAACCTTTAACCTTCAAACAAAAAGATGCTCATATCTCCTTCATTATTGGCAGCGGATTTCACCAATCTCGCAAAAGACATAGAGATGATAAACAATTCTCAGGCTGACCTACTTCATCTCGACGTAATGGACGGCGTGTTTGTGCCCAACATATCATTTGGTTTTCCGGTGATGGAAGCCGTTGCAAAGATCTGCAAGAAACCGCTTGACGTGCATCTTATGATTGTAGAGCCGGAAAAATGGATCTCTCAGGTGCGTGATCTTGGAGCTGAGATCATGAATGTGCATCAGGAAGCCTGCCTTCATCTTTACAGCACGGTCTACCACATCCATGAAGCCGGAATGAAAGCCGGAGTGACATTATGTCCAGCCACACCCGTGTCAGTACTGGAAGATATAATCGGGGATCTTGATATGGTTCTTCTCATGTCGGTTGAGCCAGGATTTGGAGGGCAACCCTTCATCCCGCACACCATCGAGAAGGTAAAACAATTGAAAGACCTCATCCGGAGAACCGGTTCCAAAACACTGATAGAGATTGACGGTGGCGTCAACGAAAAGACCGGCAAATCACTCGCTGAAGCCGGTGCCGACATCCTCGTCGCCGGCAGCTACGTCTTCAAAGCTCCCACCCCCGCTTCCGCCATCGCCACCCTCAAATCCCTTTAGAAACTGTTGGATTCGACACAGGCACTGAGTTTGAGAACATCCGGCTCTATGTCTCTGTAAGGTCGTTTAGACCCTCAGCACCTAAAATTTCCATAGACTTTATATCTAAATTCCTATTTACCAACAATATAGACCATGACAAATAATGACAATAAACCGGCATTTGTAAAACGTGATATGATTATTGCGGGCAACGCGTATGCGCAGCTTTTGAGTTCGTTGAAAGAACGTTTCCGCAGATCGCAAATAAAGGCTGCCGTCAAGGTCAACACGACAATGCTGGAATATTACTGGTCTATGGGGCGGGATATTTCAAGACTTCATGAAGCAGCCAAATGGGGAAGCGCGTTCTTCGATTGTCTAAGTCTTGACCTCAAGAATGCTTTCCCCGGTCAGACAGGTTTTTCCGTCACTAATATCAAGTATACCAAACGCTGGTATGAGTTTTATAATCAGAGCAATATAATTCGTCAACGAGCCGTTGACGAATTTGATATGCCAACTGATTTCGGCAAGGTTCCGTGGGGACATCATATAGACATCTTTACCCGCAGCAAGTCCGTTGATGAGGCACTCTTCTATATCGAAGAAACTATAAGAAATGATTGGAGCCGTCCTGAACTTGATGCCGAAATAGATGATAATCTCTATGGGAAGCGAGGTCACGCGCTTACCAATTTCGATGAGAAGTTGCCGGCTCCATATAGTGGTCTTGCAAAAGCCATATTGAAAAGTCCTTATGATTTCAGATTCATTGACAAGAAAATTACGACAGAGAAACAATTGGAAGATGAACTTGCGGCCAACATCACCAGATTTCTTCTTGAGTTAGGACAAGGGTTCGCGTATGTCGGTCGTCAGATGGAGTTGAAGATGCCGGGAGGACAAACATTCATTCCCGATATGATTTTTTACCATACAAGGCTTAAATCGTATATCGTATGTGAACTTAAGGTCGTGCCATTTATTCCTGACTTCGCAGGAAAATTGAATTTCTATGTTTCAGCGGTTGATGAGCTGATGAAGCAATCTGATGATAACCCGACAATCGGATTGCTTATCTGTAAGTCGAAAGATGATACGGTTGTTGAATGGTCGTTCCGAGGAATGAATCAGCCGCTTGGAGTTGCCGAATATCAGCTTAAAGAATTTATTTCTAAAAAGGCCGCCAAGTTGCTCCCTTCCGAGGCTGAATTGCAGAACGTCATAGACACATACGATGAAGTATCGGATGATTGAGATTTTCAATAATCAATATTCTGCTAATCCAATCATCTGAGTGTTCAGCCACTCATCCATATGGCAGGACATTTAATGGGGTATAGGTTCATTCAGTCATACATCTAAACAAATGTCTGTATGTTCAGACGCTCATACGGCAAGCCAAAAAAATTTACGTGAATCCGGCAAATATATCGGGCGTATGGTCAGTGACTTGAAAAAATCTTCTCCTCACATTCAAATCTGAATTTATCTTCTTAATTGCGTTTTTAATTGTAAGAATAAAATTAAATCATTATTTTTGCAGTGCTAAACCATCTCGCAGAGGTCCGGTGGGCAATGTGGGAGGGTTGGCAGACATAATAGTAATATAGCGTATACACAACGCTCTTTCTTGACGGTTTGAAATCTGGTAAATTTCTTATGATTAGTCAGGATTGTAGCAATGATGTAGATGCTTGTGTGGATATGTATAACCATGACGCTACAAGATGTATTTCTTGTAACGTCTACATATATACATATTTGCGTGAGGCCTCTGCGTTGTTGCTCGTTCTTCTAATCAGGGCATACCAGAGCCTCAAACCGGAGAACGGGCAATTGGTATTGACTCTCACGCTTTTTTATTTTTTTCACTCTGATATCGTGAGTCTTGTCAGAACAATAACAACTATTTCATTATGAAACAGCTTAAAGGACTTGCTGCCTTATTGTTCCTCCTGATGATGACTGTCAGCGTAACTTCATGCGAAAAAGACGAACCTGGATCTCAGTCATCTCACGATTATTACACTGCTGAAGTCAGCGGCGATCCATCCTACTATTGGGTTATAGACATGAATCACGACTCCGGTCCTGGTTATGATGGCACATTCGTGATTCAGGCATGGTCGCTCGATGGTAAAAAGCTTGGAAATAAATCTTCTTATTCCGGTAAATACCAAATAAAGGATTCCAGAATATATATTACATGGAATCATCAGTCAATGAACACGATGTGGGAGTTTTCTTCTTCAGGAAGCATACGCATGGTAGGATCTGCAAATCCGGAGGAATTGGCATATCTGACTTTCTATTATGGTGCACCGGATTTTGAATAATTGACCATGAAAAAAATATATATTATTACAGTCTTTGCTGTGTTGGCTGCCATTATGACCGCATGCGGTGAATCGAAAAGCTCAAATTCACTTGATTATATAGCTGTCAAGACTTCGAAAGATGCTAAATGGGGATTCATTGGACCGGATGGAAAAATGCTTTATGAAGAGGAATTTGAGAAAAAGCCATCGCCTGTAATCAATGGATTCTTTACAGTAGAAGAGAATGACGGTATTTCTGTTTATAAAGCGGACGTGAAAAAGCCTGAACTTGTGCCGGGTTGTGAAGATCTTGTTGATGCCGGCTACATGACAGATGGCGTCATTCCTGTTACCCACAAAAATGAACGTATAAAACTTGTGGATGCCTCAGGAAAGGAAAAGCTAACCTTCATGCCGGTTGATGGTAAGGAAATTATTGGGGTCAATAGAACTATACTTGATGGGACCTTGTGTTTCATGGCAGCAGACAATAAATGCGGTCTCATCAACACTGACGGGAAAGTTCTTGTTCCTGCCAAATATGACCTCTTGACCTATGCAGGAGAAGGAATGGTGTTTGTTGGTATGCTAACAACCCCTGATAGCCTTGGAATGACAAAGGTAGAATATTCTCTTCTTAACAAAAACGGGAAAGAAATAACTAAATTCAAAGATAGTATGCGTTTGCACTCCAAATTTATTGATGGGAAGGCTCTCGTGACTAAAAGCGATGAAAATATCCCCGGGTATATCGATAAAAATGGAAATTTCTCAAAATTGCCGGCGAAAGTTCATGGTTTTGGTGAGTTTTTTAATGGCAAAGAATTCGCATTCATTACAGAGGATAATAAAACCGGTCTTATGAATCTTGAAGGTGAGATTCTGATTCGACCCAAATATGAGTCGTTGGCTTTATATTCAGATGATAAGTTTTATGTAAAAGACGGTGATAAAAAATGGAGTATTCTCAGCAAAACGGGAGAAAAAGAGAAAACCTTTGATGATTTTGAATATTTCATTTCGATGTATTCCAATAACTTAAATAAAACGAAATTTGAAGTTATTGCAGGAGAGAAAGACCATCAATATGATTTCTATACATTCGAGGGAAAATCTATTACACAGGAATCATTCTATGCGTTAAACTTCATTGTTAAATCTTCTCTGATTTATACCGATTATTTCAACGCAGCTGAGGTTGGCAAGAAGATGGCATCCTTTGTTAATGATAATGGTGTAAACGGAATCTCTTTCGGGACTGATATCCGTAAACTTCTTCCAGAAGGTGCAAAAGCAATGACATATTCCGATGAGTATTCTATTGATCTACCGGATATCTCGGGTGGCTACAAATGGACGCTGAAAATTACTGCCAACACATCCGGACCGATTGCATCTCCAGAGTATACTACAAAAACTGAGACTTATGGATACTATTCTTTTTCACATCTTGCGATAAGTGGCTATAAGTTCAATAATGCTACTGTCACAAGTTTCTCTATTATTGCTGAGAGTCAGAAAGAATTTATTGAAGAAGCCTCCACTGCCATTATTGCTATCCTCAAGCAGCATGGATTCAAGGATTATAATCCCGATACATACGAAAGTGAATTCATTGCCGTGCTAAAGAAAGGTGATATTGTTGCAAACGTCAATTATTATGGAGATGATAGCGACGGCCTTATTCTCCATGTATATCAAGATGATGACGTCACAGCGGTCACAGAAACGCCAAGCGATTCAGCAGTAGTAGACACACTTGCCAACTAACCACCTTTTCCAATCACCAACTCCAATAACCAATCAGAAGGTCACCGTGCAATTCTTTGCCCGTTGACCTTCTTCTTAATTTAAGAAACTATTTAATCTTTAGGTGAAGCCGGTTGAGTGAAGGC
>DAWBVG010000144.1:0-5167 GCA_052279865.1 Muribaculaceae bacterium | reverse complement strand
GTTCAACCTTCTCCAGGCTGCCCTCAATATCGAAGAAGGAATAGAAGGATTGAGATACAATAAAGTGATAATTGCTACGGATGCCGATGTCGACGGAATGCACATCCGTCTTCTTATCATCACTTTCTTTCTTATGTTTTTCCCGGATCTTGTGAAGAAAGGTCACGTCTACATCCTGCAGACACCGCTCTTCCGCGTGCGCGACAAAAATGCTGTACGCCGTTCGAAAAAGAAGGTTCGCAAAAAAGATGAAACCGCCGAGGATAAAGACACTTTCTACTGTTACACCGATGAAGAGAGGGAAACTGCCATCGCAAAATTCGGCAACAATGCCGAGATCACTCGATTCAAAGGTCTCGGGGAGATAAATGACGCGGAATTTGCCGAGTTTATCGGTCCCGACATGCGGCTTGACCGCGTGAAGCTTAAAAGGGAAGATGCTGTTGAGAAGCTTCTTGAGTTCTATATGGGCAAAAACACCATGGAACGACAGAACTTCATCATCGACAACCTCGTGATTGAAGACGACTCTGAGATATGAGGAAAGAGAGGAAAGGTTAGAGGTTAGAGGTTAAAGGTTTAAGGTATGAGGACAGCTATATTTCCGGGAAGTTTCAATCCATTTACTATCGGACATAAGTCAATCGTGGAGCGCGGTCTGAAAATATTCGACCGTATAATCATCGCTATAGGACATAACGGAAATAAACCTATTGGCGAAGACCTTGTCAAAAGGATTGAAACCATCAGGAAAATTTTTGAAAGCAACTATGCGGTTGAGGTTGCCACATATCCGGGTCTCACGGCGGAATATGCACGCAGCGTTGGAGCATGCGCCATTTTGAGAGGAGTAAGGAACATCACCGATTTCGAATATGAGCGCAACCTCGCCGATGTCAACAAGAACATTCTGGGTATCGACACTGTTTTTTTGCTTTCGCTCCCACAATATGCCTGCATATCAAGCTCCATGGTCAGGGAACTTGAAGCATTCGGACATGATGTGAGCGATTTACTTCCCTGAGTGTTCTATAGGTAAAAGATTAGAAAAAATGAAGAAATTACTGACAATAATAGGGATTGGAGCCGTAATCACGGCGTTTGCAGCAACACAGAATAAAATCCCTGCTAACCAGAAGCTACGGATGGCTGAAGCCGCCGTGGCTCAGTTTTATGTAGACACAGTGAATGAAGACAAACTTGTTGAGACTGCCATACGCAGCATGCTCGAGGAGCTTGATCCACATTCCGCATATTCCAATCCCGATGAGACAAAAGAGCTCAACGAGCCCCTTGCCGGTAATTTCAGCGGTATCGGCATCTCGTTCAATATGAATCAGGATACATTGTATGTCATCTCTACCGTGGCAGGAGGTCCGTCAGAAAGAGTCGGTCTTCTTGCCGGAGATCGCATATTGAAAGTCAACGACTCAATCATTGCAGGTGTGAAGATGCGCAACACAGACATCATGAAGCGTCTGCGTGGTCCGAAAGGAAGCAAAGTTAACGTTAATGTTCTTCGTCGCTCAGCAGGTAAAGCCGATACAATTGATTTCACAATTACTCGTGCCGATATCCCAATCAATAGTGTGGATGCAGCATATATGGTTGATGGCAAGACGGGATATATTCGCCTCAGCCGTTTCTCTGCGGAAACACGCAATGAAATCGAAAGCGCATTGAAAGATCTGAAGAAAAAAGGGATGAAGCAGCTGATTCTCGATCTCGTTGACAATGGCGGAGGATATATGCAGCCGGCGATTGAGATTCTTGGAGAATTTCTTGATCCGGGACGTCTTGCAGTGTACACCGAAGGACGGAATTCTCCCCGTTATGATCATCTGACTGAACCTCATGGATTAAAGCCACTTTTCAATGACGGACGCCTGGTGGTGATGGTAAACCAGTATACAGCCTCTTCATCCGAAATCACCACAGGTGCCATTCAAGATTGGGATCGTGGCGTAGTTGTGGGACGACGCACATACGGCAAAGGTCTGGTGCAGCGCCCGTTCCCATTCCCCGACGGTTCGATGATGCGTCTTACTGTGGCTCACTACTACACCCCGACCGGTCGTGACATTCAGAAGCCTTATAGCAAAGGCGATCAGAAAGCATATGCAATGGATATCATTGACAGATTCAACCATGGCGAGCTTATGCATGCTGATTCCATAAAATACATCGATTCGCTCAAAGTGGAGACTCTTCGCCTTCACCGTCCGATATATGGCGGTGGTGGCATCTCTCCCGACCGGTTTGTTCCTCTCGACACCACTGATTTCACCAAATATTATCGTGATGTAACAGCCAAGGGCGTTATCAACCAGTATGCCATCAGCTATGTCGACGCCAACAGGAAAGAGATCAAACGTAAATTCAAGACTGACGACGATTTTGTGAAAGGCTTCAACGTTGATGAAGCGATGCTCAAAGAGCTTTTTGACCGCGCAGCCAAAGAGGGCGTGGCATTCAATGAGGAGCAGGCACACCAGAGTGAACCTCTTTTCAAGATGATCATAAAAGGATTGATTGGTCGCGACATTTACGATCAGCCGACATACTTCAAAGTATATAACGATTACGATCCCATTTTCCGGGAAGCCTACCGTCTTATCAATTCGGATGAATACGATAAGATATTGACAAAGGATTAGACATCTTTAATGTCTAATCCTGCTTAAAAAGTTTTTCCATTCCATATTCTCAATAACCCAACGATTTCCACTCATGAAACATATTTTCGACACAACTTTGCTTATTTCCGCTGTTTTGACAGCAGCAGCTTCCGTATCGCTTCCTTTGGGTGCACAGACCACAGGCAAACAACCACTCTTCCGCCATGTATCCACACCGAAGAATACAAAAGCTGATGCCATCAAAGCTCGCTATCAACACGCGAAAGATGCCATTGTAAATGGAGAGTACAAGGAAGACTCCCTATATATACGCAGCGTTGATGAAATTCTACAACAGACGGAGGTCCCTGCCGACATACCAAGCTTCAATAGACTGAACGCTCCATGGGTGTTTGCAGAATATCGTGCTCTCGACAAACAACGTAAGATTGAACTTCCGGCATACCAATCGCGCACATCGGCAATATGGAAGCTCGCTGATGAACTCGGCAAACAGCAACTTTCCGAAGAGCAAAAAGAGGAGGCAGACTCTATTGCCGAACGCCAACGCTATCTTGATGAGCTCTGGGGAATAGAGACAACACCTCAGGAAGAGGACCGTGAGGCAGAGGAGAGTATTATTTTTGAGAGTGAAACAAATGATGTCGATGCATTGACAGGAGATTCTCGTCCGCAATGGCTTGCCAATGCTTATGAGGCATGGAATCTTCAGGAAGACATAATGTATCAGATGATGGTCGACGACCCGTCGCTCATCGAATATGCATACTGGCGATTACCTGTGCCTCCAACTTTACCGGAAGATGACCACGGATTCAAAGGCTTCCTGAAACGCTCTTCAATCGGAGGGGTAAATGTTGACGATGCAGTTATTTCCGATTATGACATTCAGAAAAAGCATTGGCTGCACGTGGTTAATGGAGCGCTGCAGTTCTCTCAGGCGTATTTGTCCGACAACTGGTATCAGGGTGGTAACAACCATCTTGCGTTATTGATCAACTTCCTCTGGGACGTTCAACTTAACAGCGTATGGCATCCCAATCTGTTGTTCCAAAGCACTCTGTCATATAAACTTGGTCTCAACTCGGTAGAAGATGATCAGTATCGCAAATATTCCATTTCGCAGGATATCTTCCAGTATAACCTGAAATTCGGTTACAAAGCCCGTAGAAACTGGTATTATACCATCACTGGACAGTTCAAGACCCAGCTTCTCAACAATTACAAAAAAAATACCGAAACCAGAATTGCGTCTTTCCTCACCCCCGGGGACCTAAATCTCGGTATCGGTATGACCTACAGCAAGACCAACAAGAAAAAGACTGTACAATTCAACGCCTCCATCGCTCCGTTGTCTTACAACCTTAAGACTGCGATTGATCCCCATATCGACCACTCGATGTTCAACATAACCCAGACCTCCAAAACTCACAGTGAAATCGGTTCGAACGCGGAAATCACCCTTAATTGGCAGATTGGCAAAATGGTGAATTATAAGACCCGTCTCTTCCTCTTCACTGACTATAAATATTTCCTTGGAGATTGGGAAAACACCCTCAACATTCAGTTCTCCCGCTTCTTCTCAACTCAAGTTTACGCCAATCTCCGCTATGATTCATCGGTCGACAGCTCAGTTGCACCGAAGTGGAAGAAATTCATGCTCAAAGAAATCTTGAGTATTGGTCTGTCATACACCTTCTCCACCAAGTGATGAATATTACTCCTTTCGCATATCTCATAATTATCTTTGCAGCCATATGCCCTTCAATCGGGGTTATGGCTGCAAATGCTTTTGAAGCAGGTATCTTCGATCTCGAAAGCGCCATGCAATACTGTCATGAAACCGAGCTTGAAGGTCCGGAGGGGATATGGGAATTCGTGGAAGACGAGACAATAGTTCTCATCAAGAAAGAAAACCGGGGAGGCAAGGACTACGACATAATCATTGTTTCCACTCCGGATTGTCGTCTCAAACCGGGAGAAAGAATCGGTTCCTTACAGCGCTCGGCAAAAAGAGGCAAATATAAGATGAATCTTTTCGTCTCGCGTAATATGGGCACATTTACTGACTCTCGCATATGTCTGGCTGAATATATCGATAAGGAGGATGCCATGCATGTGCAGCCAATGAAACTCAAGATATCTGTGCGCACCATGTGGTTTCTACCCAAATTCTGGAGGTCTCTTCGCATATCGTTCGACAACCCGGCAGCTGATCTTCCACACGGTTTACTCAAGGTTTATCCCAGAAACGAACCATCAAGACCTATATATCTATGAAAAATACGTATTTGAAGATTCTTTCTATAATTCTTCTGATCCCACTCTTTACAATGCAGCCGATCCAGGCTCGCAAGAAAGGCTATAAACTTAAAGCTGAAGCCGGCAGAGTTGATAAAAATCGGAAGAGCAGCGATATCTCAGCTGTAGAAACCATTGATCCTGACACAACTAACATGGAGATGGTTGCCGGCAGTTTCATGGTTGCATCGCAATGCAAAAACTGCAACAACGGTTATCGTCTTGAC
>DAWBVG010000143.1:0-1501 GCA_052279865.1 Muribaculaceae bacterium | reverse complement strand
TCCTCAACATCATTGCCTAATTCTATACGGTTGAGCTGAGTCATAAGACCATTCATCATGTATTTATAATATTCAGCCTTATATGCCTCCGGATTGTCGAGCACCCCGAGTTCAAGAAGTTTCGGGTCCGCGAGATAATATAGGGCAAAGAGGTCAGCGCGGGCTTCTTCAAGTGCTGACCCGTTTTCTTTGAGGGCATCCGGATCAACGCCCGGCATAAGCTGACCGGAAGCATGACCGAGACACTCGTGTAGGTCAGTATGGAGCATGTCGGTGATATAGAGATAATCATCCAGAAGTTTGCGTGTAGGCTCGTCAATCACGAACTCCTCGTTGAAGCCATTGCCATGAGATGCCATTTCATAAGCTTCGGTGATATTTTCGATAGTTACTGATTTTGATCCGTGGGCAGCGCGAATCCAGTTTGAATTCGGCAGGTTGATGCCTATTGCCGTGGAGGGGAAGGCATCTCCGGCAAGCATTGCAGCAGTAATGGCTTTTGCAGACACTCCCTTTACATGAGGCTTGCGGAATTTCGGATTTACCGGAGAGTGATCCTCAAACCATTGGGCATTGCTTGAGATCGCTTCCGTGCGCTCAGACGATTTCTTGTTCTTGAAATTAACATAAGATTCCCATGAACCGGTCATGCCGAGCGGGTCGCCATAACTTTCGATAAAGCCATTTACGAAATCAACATCAGATTTTGTGTCTTCAGCCCAAAGGATGGAATATTCATCGAAGAGACGCAGATCGCCCGTGATATAATAATCAATCAGCTTTGTGATGTATGCCTTCTGCGCGTCATTCTCCGCCACACCTTTTGCTTTGTCGAGCCAATATATGATTTCTGCGATTGCCGGACCATAAAGTCCGTTTACTTTATATTTCTGTTCCTTGATCTCTCCATTCTCTTTTACAACCCTTGCATTGAGACCATAAGAGATTGGTGTGGGATCATTGGGCTTTTTCATTTTAGCATAGAATTCCTCAACTTCTGCCTGGGTAACGCCCGGACCGTAAAGGTTGTTGGCGGATGTTGCCACGACATCTTGTGTGCCGTCCTGGTTTACGCGTTTTGCCATAACCGAAGGATCGAAGATCACGGGAATCAGCTCAGCCATCATCTGTTCGCGGGTCTGACCCGGATTCAGGGGGAGACAGCAATCATGGATTTTTCCTACACGCTCTTCAAAGAAAGCCTGCGAGAATTCCGGACGGAATTTATCGGTGGAATAATAATGGTGAATGCCATTGCCAAACCAAACCTGTTTGAGATATTTCTCAAAAGCCTTGAAATCCTTGGAATTGCGGTCGCCGTCATATTTTGTATAGATTTTTTCTAACAGTTGGCGAAGCTGAAGATTATAACGCCCGTTCTGATCCCAGATGATATCGCGTCCCATCTGCGCAGCCTGCGACAGATAATAGAGCATCTTTTTCTGGTTGAGAGTCAGGTCTTTGAATTCAGGCACTTCATAGCCTGTCTCTTATACACATC
>DAWBVG010000142.1:0-20553 GCA_052279865.1 Muribaculaceae bacterium | reverse complement strand
CCCTAAAAACCGATCTAAAATGGTAAAGTATTAAATCACACCACACTTATTGTTCGTTAAGATATTTTAACATTTTAACAACTTAAAATTTGCACACGCCTATTAGGTGTGTGCAAATTGTTTAGAAACATGTTGTAAAACATAAAAGCTTCCTAAAACAACCTATAGTATGAAGTTAAGGCAATTATTTTCAAAAATTATCCAGAACAAAATAAAAAAAGTTGTTAAATAATTGGGATTTAGAAGCAAATTTGATTATCTTTGAATCGTAAGAAGTTGAAAATCTTAAAATTTGTAAAACATCAAAAAGACATGGAACAGACACTTGTAATCCTCAAACCATCTGCAATTGAACGCAATCTTATCGGTGAAGTCATCAGCAGAATAGAGAAAAGAGGATTAATCATATGCGGAATGAAAATGATTCAGCTTGACGAGGCGATTCTTCGCGAACATTACGCACATCTGGTTGACAAACCTTTCTTCCCATCAATTGTCGCTTCCATGACTGCATCTCCCGTAATCGTTATGTGTCTTAAAGGCGTTGACGTTGTAAGCGTATTCCGCGAGATGACAGGTGTTACAAATGGTCGCAAAGCAGCTCCCGGCACACTTCGCGGTGACTTCTGTATGAGCGGACAAATGAATATCGTTCATGCAAGCGACAGCGTTGAGAATGCAAAAATAGAGCTCGCACGCTTCTTCAAACCGGAAGAGATTTTCGACTACACTCCTGGAAACATAGGTTTCATTTACGGAGACGACGAACTAAATTAACAACACATAAAACTCTCTTTTCGAAGACCTGTCTCCTCGAAGCAAACAACAGAAATGATTAGACTTAGAAACATATTTGGTGCAGCTCTTCTGATGGCAATTGCAGCCACAGGCGTATCGGCACAGCAAATCGTATCGAAAGCTGCCCATTCTGATATGCATAAGCAGCTTCTCGCAAATCAGGCAAAAAATAAAGACCAGATCCGTTTGGTTGAGAAAAATACTTTTATCGACCTTATCGATGACCTCGAACCGGAGCTCGACATCTATACCGAAGGTTGGAACAGCAAAGCTGTGAATCCTTTTAAAGAGGCTGACGTTCCGAATACAAAAGTCATTGACGTGACGGGATATTTTATGCCGGTGCCGGGGCGAGTAACATCAAACTACGGCTATCGCGCGAAATTCGGAAGAATGCACAAAGGAATCGACCTCGCTATCCGCAGCAATGATACAATCTATGCAGCTTTTGATGGTAAGGTTCGTCTCACGGCTTATGAAGCAAGGGGATACGGAAACTACGTTATTCTTCGTCACCCCAATGGTCTTGAAACCGTTTACGGTCACCTTAACAAACATCTTGTCAAACCCAATCAGACAGTAAAAGCAGGTGAACCAATCGGTCTTGGCGGAAGCACCGGTCGCAGCACGGGTCCTCACCTCCATTTCGAAACTCGTTTCATGGGATATGCCATCAATCCTTCGGCAATATTCGACTTCGCAAACCAGACAACACATACCGATACTTATACATTCTCTAAATCAACTTATACGAAACCGAGAAACTTCGCACCCTCGAAAAATCTCGCCAAGGCAGAGAAAGAGAATCCTTATAAGAAGGGTAATGACACAAAAACCACTTACACTGTCAAAAGAGGCGACACGCTATCATCTATAGCACGTGCCTACGGCATGTCGGCAACGACTCTGAGGAAAATCAACAGTCTCGCAAGTTCCGACAAGATTAAGGCAGGTCAGGTATTGAAATTGAAATAATTGTTTCATAATAGTGTTTTACATTAATTTTGCATAAATTCTGACGGGATGGCAAGTGATTGTCGTCCCGTAATATTTTTCTCGCTCACAAGAGCCTTAATATTTGAACTTTTACATTGATAGCGTTGTATTAAAAGCATAACCATATTGCATTTGATACACGTATGATCTCACTACTGACAGCACCTACCCCGCCGGCACCAGATCCCAATACTGCCGAAACAATCGGACTTCATCTCTCCTCTACCACGGAAGAAAGCACATATTTCATTGCAAGGATATTGATGAAATGTGTTTACTGGTTTCTCGACCTCTTCGGATTCGAACATCACTCTACCCTTTTCCTCCTTCTATACGCAATTCTCGTATTCCTCGTGGCATGGGGTGTAGGTATGCTTGTAAAATGGCTGATGGTATATATCCTCAATAAGATAGGACCACACGTAAAAAGTGATTTTTACCAATATCTTGTTGATCACCATTTCTTCACAAAGGTCTGCAATATCATTCCACCGATAATATTCCTCATTCTGATCCAATTCACCCTTAACGGGAAAGAATCATTGGCATCCTGGCTAACACGACTGACCTGGATATATATTGTTTTCACATTATGTCGCACACTCACCACACTGGCGGATGTTGTATGGACCAATATTAACAATCGTGCAAATAAACGCCACCTTCCGCTCAACGGAGTCGTGCAGCTGGTAAAAATGATAATGTGGATTGTAGGTGTTATCGTTGTGTTCGGAATTCTGTTCAATCGTTCTCCGGGATCAATGCTTGCAGGCTTGGGAGCATTTTCAGCCGTGCTGATGCTGGTGTTCAAGGATAACATTCTCGGTGTTGCGGCAGGAGTGCAACTTGCTGAAAATGATTCACTTCATGTAGGAGACTGGATTGTACCAAACGGGTCTGATGCAAACGGCACGGTTGTAGAGGTAGGTCTGACCGCAATAAAGATTGAGAACTGGGATAAGACAATTTCAACAATCCCTCCTTACAGTCTTATCAGCAGTGGATTCAAAAGCTATCGAAACATGCAACAGAGCCATACAAGACGAATCCAGAGATGCTACATGATAGACGCCGACAGTGTTGTAGCCACAGACGACGCCATGCTTGCAGAATTTACACAGATTCCTTTACTAAAGGAATGGATTGAAAAGAAAATAGAACAACGAAATGCCGGCAAAGTGGAAGATGTGAGCAACAGCGCAGGCCTCGCAGATGGATCCATCGATACAAATCTGGGCATCATGAGGGCATACGTCAAGATTTATCTTGACAACAATCCATCGATAAGTCATGACGATGACTGCTTCGTAAACACTCTTGCCCAGACAGCGGCAGGTATTCCGCTGCAGGTATATTGCTTCACAGCCACCTCCTCTTGGATACCCTATGAAGGAATCCAGTCAACAGTGTTTGAGCACATAGCTGTTATGTTATATCGTTTCCATCTATATACATTTGAGAATCCTTCAGGTCGCGACACTATTGTTGACGGATACCTCAGCCCCGGAAAAGATCCCGAATATATCTGGGGGCTGCCCTATCCGTTCTTTACAAACAGCGGCACACCCGGAAAACCGGGCATGCCGCCAAAAGGATTATATCCGGGAGCAAACCTCTATTGCGGACCGGTGCCGGCACCTGAGCCACAACCTGCTCCTCAAAAATCTTAAAAGCCGTTTAATCAGCCAAGAGGTTCGAGCTTGACAGTGAAATGACGCATGAGTTCAGCTTCCCATTTGATCCTGACACCGCGTGTGATTTCGTGACGCCTGTCATATACATTCTTCAAGGCTGCGGCAATCACATTCATATGATTGTCGGTATATGTGCGTCGACAGATACAGAGACGAAGGAAATCATTGCCATCAAAACGATTCTCGCGGGTAATGGGATCTCTGTCTGCAAGCAGATAGCCAATCTCACAGCCGCGCACACCAGCCTCTCGGTAAAGCTCTATGGTAAGTCTTTGTGCCGGGAACTCTTCCTTGGGAACCTGATCAAGCACCTTGTCGGCATCTATGAAAAGAGCATGACCACCAACGGGACGCTGGTAAGGGATACCGTATTCATCCAGCTTGGCGGCAAGATATTGAACTTGTCTGATTCGAGTCTCAAGCATGTCGAACTCGGTGTTCTCATCCAGACCGACCGCAAGAGCAGCCATGTCGCGACCGTTCATACCGCCGTAGGTAAGAAAACCTTCGAAAGGAATAACAAAACGTTTTGCACCTTCATATACATCCTCCCAACGCGTGGCAATGAAACCACCCATATTGACAAGACCATCTTTCTTCGACGACATGGTCATGATATCGGCAAGACTGAACATCTCGCGACATATCTCTTTTATAGTCGCATCCTTAAACTCCCGTTCGCGGGTCTTGATGAAGTAAGCATTCTCTGCGAAACGTGCGGAATCGAACACAACTCTTTTACCATATTTATCGGCAAGTTTGCGGACTCCACGCAGATTCTCCATGGAAACCGGTTGCCCTCCAGCGGTATTGTTGGTGATGGTTACAATGATGAAAGGTATCTTGTCGCAATTCTCAGAAAGAACCTTTTCAAGTTTGTTCAAATCAACATTACCTTTGAAAGGCACCTCAAGCTGCGTATTCTTTGCCTCGTCAACAGTGCAGTCAACAGCAAATGCCTTGCGACTTTCAATATGCCCCTTTGTAGTGTCAAAATGAGAATTACCCGGCACGATATCACCTTCCTTTACCAGATGTGAAAACAGAACATTCTCGGCTGCTCTGCCCTGGTGGGTTGGAATCACATATTCAAAACCTGTTATACGCGTTATGGTATCCTTAAGCTCATAGAAAGAACGGGCACCTGCATAAGATTCATCTCCGGTCATCATTGCTGCCCACTGACGGTCGCTCATTGCTCCGGTACCTGAATCTGTCAGGCAATCAATATATACCTGATCAGCACGAAGCATAAACACATTGTAGTCTGCTTCGGCAAGCCATTTCTCACGCTCTTCACGTGTGCTTTTACGGATTGGCTCGACCATTTTAATTTTCCACGATTCTGCAAAAGGAAGTTCCATGTATTATTAGGTTTTATTGTTATTAATAATTGCATTTATTCGTTAAAATTAAGAATCCCGCATCAAATTTCAAAGAAATTTTCCTTAAAAATTCGATACGGGATGAATAATGAATAAATATATACAGGAATATTTATGTTAAGCTTATAAATATTCTTTAAATATTATTTCTTGATTGCTGTAACTTTATAACCTGCCTTGCGAAGACCTTCTATCACTCCGTTATCACCCGGGAGATGAAGAGCGCCAACAGCCACAAATGTCGGAGCTTCTTGCATCAGCGCTGGAAGCTTCGTAATCCAGTCGGCATTTCTCTTGTTAATCAGAATGTCAAGAAAAGCCGTTGAATCCTCGTTCTCACTTTTTGCAAACTCGAAAAGCTTATCTAAATCCTGAGCCAGATAAGCCTCATTCAGTTTCTGAGATTTCTCCACTCCCTCGTCAGGATTGTCAAGAATCTCTATCAGAGATTTTGCCTGTTTTGAAATAGGATCCGTGCCATATAGCACTTCTGCCTGAAATTCCGGAGTTTCAAGACCTTTTATTTTTTTACCCGTTGCCTTCCCCTGAAGTTGGAAATATGTGTCAAGCTGTTCCTGAGGATTAAAACCCGGGAGTTTCTTTTTTACCATTTCAACTGAAACCATTGATGTCACAACCATCGGCTTCATCATATCAAGCATCGAGAGTTCCATCCCCGGCATTGGAGCCCATTTCTTGAATTCTTCATTGATACGGTTGAAATCTTCAGGTGCAATCACCTTTGAAAGAGTGCTGTCAGAGGGTGCAAGCATGTAAGGTTGCATCTTCATGGCGAGTTCCATCTGGTCAAGAGTCATATCTATTTCTCCCACAACCTGCTCGGCTGCATTATATGCCTCACGACATCCCGGCACAGAATCAATCACTGAGAGGGGAGCAAGATGGTGTGTTCCGAATATGTAAGAAGGACTTTTAAGCCCGTTACCTTCTACCTTGTAAAAAATCTGACTGAATGCCGGCACACAAGCAACCAACATCAAAGAAACCAGTGTTGTAAATTTTCTTTTCATAAAATAGTTATTAATATTGTTTTATTTATTAGACGTTACAAATCGGAATAAATTTCATCAAACCCGTTTTTTTTGTT
Organism: Muribaculaceae bacterium; assembly: GCA_052279865.1. Taxonomy (GTDB): domain Bacteria; phylum Bacteroidota; class Bacteroidia; order Bacteroidales; family Muribaculaceae; genus Lepagella. The sequence goes on along the minus strand of DAWBVG010000142.1, from coordinate 14,572 downwards.
AATTTTGTAGAAACGATATAAATAATGGATAATAAAACTTTAATAGACACCATAGCTGGAAAAATCGGTAAGAGCCGGGAAGAGGTAATGGAAATGACCGAAGCACTCGGCATAGTTATCGCTGACACCATCAAGGACGGCGATACTATAGCCATCCCTTCTGTCGGCACATTTGAACCCAAACTCCGCGCCGAAAGAATAGCCGTACATCCATCGTCGGGTAAAAGGCTTCTTGTTCCCCCAAAGTTATCAATATACTTCAAACCCTCAACACTTCTCAAACAAAAGATCCGCTGATGAACGAAAAAATCACACTCCCGTCGCTTGTTGCGCTGCTCTCTGCAAAAACCGGCAAGACAAAAAAACAATGTGAAGATTTCCTTCGTGAATTCTTCAATACTCTTGTGGATACCCTCACAGAGGGAGAGAATGTGAGAGTAAAAGGATTGGGCACTTTCAAAGTGATCCCGGTGGAACCTCGCAAAAGTGTCAATGTCAACACTGGGGAGCAAATGGAGATACCCGGACACAACAAAATAGTTTTCGTGCCTGCAAAGGAACTTGCAGAAGAAGTCAATACTCCTTTTGCAATGTTCGATTCTGTTGAACTTCCTGATGATGCTCCTGATGTAGATGAGGAAGAAGAGGAGAATGAAGTTAAGACCATCAATGAAGTAGAGATCGATAGAAACGAAGAAAGCCTCAAGGTGTTGACTCCAGAGCCTGATTATAATTCAACCGAAGAAATACATGTGGAAACGCCGGAAGAGAAAGAGCCGGAAAAAGAAGAAACAGAAACCGAAAAAATCGTTGAAGAAGAAAGAAAATATGAGTGGAAAGACAACGATGAAATAAAACAAGATAAAATAGAGGAAAATGAAGAAGAACAAGCAGAAGAAATAGAGCAACTTGTTGAAGAGGTTGAAAAAGTTGAGGAGGCGCGCAAAAATTACAGATTTATCCTCGGGTTTGTCTGCGGTGCGGCTTGCGCAGCGTTGATATGCCTTTGTGCTTATCTCTTCTTCTTTGAGAAATGGTCTGATATATTCACTTATGAGAAGACAACATCCGCTGCTGTACCGGAGCAAATAGAGGAAAGCAAGGAGAATCCGCTATCAGCAAAAACTATTGCGGAAAGCGATTCTATAGCCAAAGTGATTGCCGCTGACAAGATAGCATCTGTTACAAAAGAAGAATCGAAACAAGATACTGAAAATATCGCGCCAACACAACCATCTGATAAAAAGGTTTACGACACAATTTCCAAAACCCGATATCTGACAACAATGGCTAAAGAGCATTATGGCAATTTTAATCTTTGGCCCTATATATATGAAGAGAACAAGGCAATCCTTGGACATCCCGACCGAATCCGTCCGGGAACAAAGGTCGTCATCCCACCTCTTTCCAAATATGGCGTAGACCCCAAGAACCCCGAGGATATCCGCAAAGCAAAAAACAAAGGAGTAGAAATCTACGCACGATATCAATAAACATTTCTTATATCTCAAAAAATAAAATCCGCAAGTCGTAAAACTTGCGGATTTTATTTTTGCGAGGTATAAGAAATTACTCAGCTGCCTCTGCAGGTGCCTCTGCTGTCTCAGCCTCGAGAGCCTCTTTGGCTGCAGCCTCTTCAGCTGCAAGCTTCTCAGCTTTCTTCTTGGCTACTGCCTCACCTTTAAGACGGTTTTTCTCTACTTCAGCTTCGAATTTAGCCTTTGCCTCTTCAGCAGCTTTAGCTGCATTCTTTGCTTTGGCTGCATCCTCTACCTTAGTACGCTCTGCTTTCCAAGCATCGAAACGACGCTGTGCCTCTTCTTCTGTGAAAGCGCCTTTCTTAACGCCGCCACGAAGATGCTTCATAAGCATTACTCCCTCTTTAGAGAGGATTGAACGAACTGTGTCAGTGGGCTGTGCACCTACCTCTACCCAATACAAAGCACGGTCGAAGTCTAAACTTATTGTAGCAGGATTAGTGTTCGGATTATAAGAACCTATCCTCTCAATAAATCTACCATCTCGTGGTGCCCTGCTATCGGCTACTACAATTGGATAAAAAGCGTAGCCTTTGCGGCCATGACGCTGTAATCTGATTTTTGTTGCCATAAACTTGCCGGTTTATTGATTGGTTATTTAATGTTTTTTAGAAGTGATTTCTCATTTCCGGGTGCAAAGTTAACTCTATTTGTACAATCCACAAAGTTTTTTCCGTTTTATTTTGTAATTTTGTAATCCCAAAGAAATTCTACTATGGCAGAAATTACACTCCTCGACCGTCTGGACGGTCTTGACGCGAGATTTGATGAGGTTTCAACACTCATCACTGACCCGGCTGTGATTGCCGATCAGAAAAGATATGTGCGTCTATCAAAAGAATACCACGACCTTGAAGTGATTATCAAGGCAAAAAACGAATACAAATCAAAACTCGATGCCATCGCAGAATCCAAGGAGATTCTTGCGGAGGAAGATGACGAGGAGATGAAAGCTCTTGCAAAGGAGGAACTTGACAGCGCAGCTGCCGCAATTCCCGCTTTGGAAGAAAAAATCAAGCTTCTCCTTATACCGGCAGATCCTGACGACGCCAAGAATGCTGTTGTCGAGATCCGAGGCGGCACGGGTGGTGACGAGGCAGCCCTCTTTGCCGGAGACCTGTTCCGCATGTATCAGAAATATGCGGAGACCAAAGGTTGGCAGCTATCGGTCTCTTCCGTATCGGAAGGAGCATCGGGTGGCTACAAGGAGATTGTCTTCAACCTTACAGGTAACGATGTTTACGGCACGATGAAATATGAAAGTGGCGTTCACCGTGTGCAACGTGTTCCTGCCACAGAAACCCAGGGAAGAGTTCACACTTCTGCCGCAACAGTAGCCGTGCTCCCTGAGGCGCAAGAATTTGATGTGGAAATCCACGAGGGTGAAATCAAATGGGACACATTCCGTTCCGGTGGTGCCGGAGGACAGAACGTCAACAAAGTGGAATCCGGCGTGCGCCTGAGATATAATTGGAAGAATCCCAACACCGGTGTGGTGGAGGAGATCCTGATTGAATGCACCGAGACTCGAGACCAGCCAAAAAACAAGGAGCGCGCTTTGGCACGCCTGCGTACATTTATCTATGACAAAGAGCATCAGAAATATCTCGACGATATAGCTTCGCGACGCAAGACAATGGTAAGCACCGGCGACAGATCGGCAAAAATCCGCACCTACAATTATCCCCAGGGACGCATAACCGACCATCGAATCAATTATACAATATATAATCTCGGGGCATTCATGGACGGTGATATCCAAGGCTGCATTGATTCTTTGATTGTGGCTGAAAATGCTGAGAAACTGAAAGCTGCAGAGCTATAGGAGTGCATCCAAGTAGATCAATTCCTCCATTGTTTCCAATTAATGACAATAAAATTTTATTAATGGAGTAATCTTTTCGTTGATTATGGTGTTATACTGAAAAAAGAATATTAACACCTAATCAACGAAAAAATATGAAAACACTTTCCATTATCAGCTACATTATAGGATCAATACTCTTGATTGTGTCTTGCTTTACAACAGCAGTAGCCACAACATGGTGGGTAGGCGGCATAGCTGTAGTATTCCTTATTCTTGGTTGCGTGTTCCAGTTTAACAGCAGCAAGAGTCGTTCCTATGTGCATCACCGCCAATAAACATTGAAGCTTTCTTCAATGTTTCCGGTTTGCCTATATCAATAAGATCTAAATCCGCAGAATAATATCTGCGGATTTTTAATTTGTTGATCGCCGCAAGAAAAAAATCCATCACTGGGAACACTTCACAGCCCCGTTCCTCTCCAAACCGGCATAAGGCATCAAGTCCGTTTTCTCCGACAACGTATATCCCGCTGAATGCATTCTCTTCAACCTTTTCAAGAGATCCCGACCCAACCGGACGGAACTCCCCGGTAGATAAATTATGCCATCCCCTGAGATCATCATCTTCCCCAAACAGCAATTTACGCGAAGAATCCCTCCCGCTCGTCAGCAATGTCACATCATCCATCCTCTTGTTATGGACATCCATCAATTTTCTCAGATCCGCATTGCTAAGTATATCCACATTATGCACAAGAAATGGTTCCCCTTTCAGCAAGGTAAAAGCATTTGCCAATCCGCCCCCCGTATCAAGTATCTTTCCGCTTTCATCACTAATGCTTATCTTGACTCCGAAATCATTACAATTTATGAAATCTACTATCTGATTAGCAAAATGATGAACATTTACAACAATATCATCATAACCTTGCGCTTTCAACTTTAGAACAACTCTTTCCAACATTGGAACGCCATCAACAGGCACTAATGCCTTTGGATGCTCCAGAGTCCAAGGTTTCAGCCTTGTGCCGAGTCCGGCAGCCAATATCATCGCTTTCATAATTACAACACTGTTTCAATCCCCTGTTCCCTATGAATAAGAACTACATGGGCAGAAGGAAATTTTTCGGCAAGAATACCTGCCGTATGCTCCGCGCAATAAACCGAACGGTGCTGTCCTCCCGTACACCCGAATCCAATCTGAAGGTTGGAAAAGCCTCTTCGCAGGTACGTTTCAATTGATGGAGAAACGATTTTAACGACATTCTCTACAAATTGCTGCACCTCTCCCCTCTCCTCAAGAAAATCAACAACAGGCTTATCTCTTCCGGTAAGGGATTTATATTCCGCATACCTACCGGGATTATGCATTCCTCTGCAATCGAACATAAATCCCCCGCCATTGCCTGTAAAGTCTGCCGGATATCCTTTTTTGTATGAAAAACTGAAGACTGTAATCTGCAGCCCATCTAACATTTTCTTGACAAATCGACTGTCATTGCATGCACATAGGCAAACCCTCTTCAATTCTGGATATCTGTCAGCTGCTCCACTTTCAATTAATATTTTCAGATTCTCAAGTGCCGCCGGTATACTCTCTATGAAATGAGATTTTCTCTCCACAAGTCCGCGCAACCCGTAAGCGCCAAGAACCTGAAGAGTACGGAACAATGCGAACATATTTACCGCTTGACGCTCTTCCGGTTCATTGCGGTGACATGAAGTCAGTCGCGACAACTCTTCAAAATAATGTTCAAGCATTTCTTGCCTGAAATCATCTGAGAATCCTGCCTTAGCCTGCCATAGAAACGAGACAGCATCATATATTACAGGTCCAATTCTTCCTCCCTGAAAATCTATAAAATATGGTTCTGAATCATGAACCATAACGTTCCGGCTCTGAAAATCACGATACATGAACCCTTGCATTCCGGCATTGGGAGAGCATAAATCTTCCGACAATCTTTCAAAATCGTCTTCCAGCCTGTCTTCTTCAATATCGATTCCCGAGGGACGAATATATTCATATTTAAAATAATTCAGATCCCACATTGCTTGCCTGTTACTGAAAGATCGATACTCAGCATGACTGCTCCATGCAGACGGATCTACCGATTGCATTTTTGCCAGCCCGCTCAGAGTCTCCCTCACAATTGGTTTCACGATATCAGGGTCTCCACTCTTCTTGCTGTCATTGATAATGTCAAAAAGAGAAACCGACCCTAAATCCTGCTGAATGTAATGCATATAATCATCCGTTACCGCATACACCTCCGGCACTCGAATCCCTTCTTTGTAAAAATCTTTGGCAAGCTTCACAAATGCCCTGCAATCGCGAAGAGTATCCCCCGACACACCAATACAATTGAATTCAACAGGCTCTCCATCTTTAATTATATTTCCCGACAATCTGTAATATTTTCTGCCTGACGCCGCCCCCGGAAGCCGCAACACCGAAGATGGAGGAAAACCTGTATAATCTATATATAATTGTGAAAGTATATCTGTATCCTGTTTCATCTATTCAAAAAGATTTTTCAACCGCAAAATTAATAAAAGTAGATCAAATTAACCTTATTAATACTGCACTAACAAATTTTAATTTGCTCACATTTGTTATTTTTATTAATTTTGCAGTTGGTGATTACGGTAATTGCATGCCGTTGCAAAATACATAAGAATTCAATAACCCAATATAATTAAAAAAATGGCTAAAATCGAAGATTTCAATTTTAACGGCAAGAAAGCCATCGTCAGGGTAGATTTCAATGTGCCCCTGGATGAAAACGGAAACATCACAGACGACACCCGCATCCGCGGCGCTCTCCCCACTCTCAAGAAGATTCTTGAAGACGGAGGTTCCCTGATCCTTATGTCTCACATGGGTAAACCCAAAGGTAAGGTCAATCCCAAGCTCAGCCTTTCACAGATTCGCGAGGCTGTTGCCAAGGCTCTCGGTCGCGATGTAAAATTCGCTCCCGACTGCATGGGCGCTCAGGAAGCTGCAAAAGATCTTAAACCCGGAGAGGTTCTTCTTCTTGAAAACCTTCGCTTCTATCCTGAAGAGGAAGGCAAGCCTGTAGGTATCGATAAAAATGACCCCGCATATGAGGCTGCAAAGAAAGAGATGAAGGAGCGTCAGAAAGAATTCGCCAAGACTCTTGCAAGCTATGCAGACGTATATGTAAACGATGCATTCGGAACAGCTCACCGTCGCCACGCTTCCACAGCCGTAATCGCAGACTATTTCGATCAGCAGGACAAAATGCTCGGCTTCCTCATGGAAAAAGAGGTTAAAGCGGTTGACAATATTCTCAAAGACATCAAACGCCCGTTCACAGCCATCATGGGCGGCTCCAAGGTTTCAACCAAGATAGGCATCATCGAGAACCTTATGGATAAGGTTGACAACCTCATCCTCTGCGGTGGTATGACATACACCTTCGCAAAAGCCATGGGCGGCAATGTCGGTAATTCAATCTGCGAAAGCGATAAGCTCGACCTTGCTCTCGACATCATGAAAAAAGCAAAAGAGAAAGGTGTGAACCTTGTGCTCGGAACAGACTGCGTTGCAGCCGATGCCTTTAGCAATGATGCCAACACACAGATCTGCTCGGTTCTCAGCATCCCCGAAGGTTGGGAAGGTCTTGATGCAGGTCCAGAATCAATCAAGGCATTCCGCAGTGTTATCGTGCCAGCCAAGACTATCCTTTGGAATGGTCCTGCCGGCGTGTTTGAATTCGACAACTTCACAACCGGTTCTAAAGCTATCGCTGAGGCAATCGTTGAAGCAACAAAAGATGGAGCGTTCTCCCTTGTTGGTGGTGGCGACTCAGTTGCCTGCGTCAACAAATTCGGTCTTGCCGACAGCGTTTCATATGTATCAACAGGTGGTGGTGCCCTTCTCGAAGCTATCGAGGGTAAGACACTTCCCGGCGTTGCAGCAATCGAAGGCAAATAAGCAATGTGAACAGCAAAACGAATAGATCAGAGAGACCCGGCATAGCGTCGGGTCTCTTTTGATATGAAAGTGAAAATTTATGTTATAAAACATATTTTTCGAGTCCGATTACTTAATAAAATTAAATTATAGCGACAAACTCGACATTTTTTTATAATCGGATGATGATTTATTCAAAATATATTGTAACTTTGCAATGTCGACAATACCAACGGCTCGCAAAGTGCCAATACCGACAAAATAAAACACATGAAAGCTCGCAAAGATAAACCTTACATCATGCATACAATCTGAAGCGGGCCGACATTAAAAACAAGGAAAAAAATCTTAAAGAAATAATTAATCTTTTAACAAAAACAATTAAAATTTAGAACGATTATGGAATCTCAGAAACCTATGGCACCCAAGCCAGCAGCAACTGTTTCTGCAAAAGTAAAAAAAGAGGAAAAAATCAGCAACATCCGCGGTATCCGCAATGCATTCCTCGTTATCATTGCCTGCGCTGTAGCAGCTGTATGTATCTTCCTCTTCGGCATGGGTTACTCCGGTAACTTCGAAGGCGGCACAACTGATGGCCATCCCTTGAACCTTGCAGGTACAGTTTACAAAGGTGGTTTCATCGTGCCTATCCTTATGACTCTTCTTCTCACTGTTATCGTCCTTTCAATCGAGCGTTGGATCGCCATCAGCTCTGCTTCAGGCAAAGGTAACACAACTAAATTCGTTGCCGACATCAAAGCTGACCTCGCTGCCAACAAAATCGATGCAGCTATGCAGCGTTGCAAAACTCAGAAAGGTTCTGTAGCATCTGTTGTTTACAACACTTTGGTTCGTTACAAAGAGATGGACGAGAACACAACTCTCAGCAAAGAGCAGAAACTTACAACTCTCCGCAACGAGGTTGAAGAGGCTACAGCTCTTGAGATGCCGGGTCTTTCTCAGAACCTCCCCATCATCGCTACCCTTACCACTCTCGGTACTCTCGTCGGACTTCTCGGAACCGTTATGGGTATGATCAAATCATTCCAGGCTCTTGCATCTTCCGGTTCTCCCGACTCTACAGAGCTTTCAACTGGTATCTCTGAGGCTCTTGTGAACACCGCCTTCGGTATCGCAACCGGTGCTTTCGCTGTAATTTCCTACAACTTCTTCACCAATAAGATCGACAACCTTACTTACGCTATCGACGAAATCGGTTTCTCTATCGTAGCTACTTTCGCTGCTACTCACAAGTAATTCTTCGACAGAGAATACACAACTAACTTTAACAAAACCGAATTAAGTTTATAGCTAATATGGGAAGAGTAAAAATTGCAAGAAAAAGCACATTCATCGACATGACCGCGATGAGTGATGTGACCGTGCTTTTGCTTACCTTCTTCATGTTGACTTCCACCTTCCTTCAGAAAGAACCGACCACGGTTATCACACCTCCCTCTGTATCCACAGAAAAGGTGCAGGAAACCAACTTCGTGCAGGTGCTTCTGAGTCCGGAAGGCAAAGTTTGGCTCACAATGAATAATGACACTTCATCCAATTGGAGCAACGAGAAGATGAAGATGGCACTCCTCGACAAAGTGAGCGAAATCTACAATGAGTCGCATAAGAACAAAATAAGCTTCACACCTGAGCAAAAGTACGCCTTCAGCAAGGTTGGTTCATTTGGTGTGCCACTCAATCAGTTGGGTGAATTCCTTGACCTCGCCTCTCAGCAGGAAGGTCAGACAAAGATGGACCAGTGGCTATCAGGAGAGGATGAAAATCCCAACCATGTGACAGGTATTCCAATCTCATGGAACTCCGATGAGTCCAAACCTAATGAATTCCAGATGTGGATGAAGGCTATGCGCCAGACAGAGAACTCCAACCTTGCCGACAAGATCAAAGACGGTACAGGCGTTGCCATCAAGGCAGACCAGAACACCTCTTTTGATATTGTGCACATGGTTATGGATAATCTCCAGACAATCCACATGAATAAGTTTACGTTATTGACAGCTCTTAAAGGAGCGGAAGAATAATAATTATGGCAGAAGTTCAGCAAAATAATGGCGGTGGCAAAGGTAAAGGTCACCAGAAAAAAATGACGATTCGCGTGGATTTCACGCCGATGGTCGACATGAACATGTTGCTTATTACATTCTTCATGCTCTGTACGACCATGATCAAATCGCAGACTTTGACTATAGCGCTCCCCTCCAACGAGAAGGTGCAGAATGAGGAAAACATGTCGCAGGCTTCAGCCGACGATGCTGTAACAATCATTCTTGACGCAAAAAGAAAAACCGGATCGTTTGATGTGGACACAGTGAATGGTAAAGTTCAGCCTATCATCTACTATTACTTCGGTAAACCCGGTGGTGATGCAGGTATCTTAGGCCCAGGCGGAACAGTGCTTTCCGAGAACAACAACATTCAGGAATCTGAATTCCTTGCTAACGATGAGAAATCTGGCAAAGCCCGTGGCATCCGCGAGATTATCCAGCAGCGTAACAAGGAAGTCTTGACCGAAATCAATAAGCTCAAAGAGAAATACGCCAACGGAGGTTTCGGAAGTCTCGAAACCAAGGAAGGTCGTGAAAAAGCTCAGATGGCTTATGATGAGGCAGCCTCCAAGATCAGAAAGGATGAGAATCTGAAGAAACCGGTGATCATCATCAAGTCAACTCCTCAGGCTTCATTCGGAAGTCTCGTGTCAGTGCTCGACGAGATGCAGATCAACTCGATTTCAAAATATCAGATTGACAATATGACCAAGGCGGATTCACTCATGGTGATTGACTACCAGAACAACCACCATAAATGATGAGTTAGATTTATTAATACTTAAAGCAGAAAGAAAAAATGGCTAATAGAAATGTAGATCTAACCTCTCAAGATTGGCGTAATCTCGTCTTTGCGGATAAGAACAAAGAATTTGGTGCTTATCAGCTTCGTAAAGAGAGCGACAAACGTCATAATCTGGCAGTCCTCTTCACGCTGATCGGTCTGGTTGTGATCTTCATCCTTATAATCGCGCTTAGCAAATGGTCGGACTATCGTGCCGAGCAGCAGGCTCTCGCTCTTCAGGAGCAGCGTGAAAAGATGATGGCAGCCCAGCTCGCACAGGAAGCTGAGGAACCGGAGCCGGAACCTGAAGTAGAAGAACAGAAATTTGAACAACCCGAGATTGAAGTGCCTGAAGAGGTGCTCGCAACAGTCCAGGTTACCCAGATCGCCATCGTTGATGCTGACAAGGTGAAAAACGAGGTGATGGATATGGATACCCAGAAAGAGGACAATACCGCCCGTGGTGTCGTAACTCAGGAAGGTAGCGATGACGCCGACAAATTCAAGGCGGTTCAGGAACAGGTTGTCGTTAAGGAACCCGAACCCGAGGTTAAACCCAAAGAGGAGGAAATTTTCGTGGCGGTAGAGCAGCAGGCTGAATTCCCTGGTGGAACTGCAGCCATGATGAAATGGCTCAACCAGAACGTGCGCTATCCGGAGTCTGCACAGCAGAATGACATCCAGGGTCGTGTAATCGTGAAATTCGTCGTTGAAAAGGACGGATCAATCGGTAAGGCTGAAATCCTCAAAGGTGTCGACCGTGACCTCGACCGCGAGGCTCTACGCGTAGTGAAGAAGATGCCGAAATGGCAGCCCGGTAAAAACAATGGTGTTGCCGTTCGAAGCTACTTCAACCTCCCGGTTGTGTTCAAACTCCAGAACCAGTAATCCAATTTACATCTGATATTAAAAGGAGCGATCTCAAAGGTCGCTCCTTTGTTTTTTTAACACATTCTTTTAAATGTTAAAATTAATTGTTAATTTTGAATTTGATAGATCTAATCGTTCGTCGGTTTAAACCATATCAGCTAATGATTGTTAAAAATATAAAGAACATCTAAAACATAAAGTTATGCAAGGTTATGACAATGATAATCGCCCTACGGCTCCCAAAGGAGCGCGGTTGGCATTCGGCATTCTGATGGTAATCGTATATGTTGGAGTGGGACTGCTATTCATCTTCAACGTTTTCGATATCATTAATTATACTCTCAGCTGCATTATAGGAGCTATATTGATCGTTTACGGAATTTTCCGTGGATACAGACTTTACAAAGGCACCAACTGAGAAATTTATGAAGACCAGATCCTTAATTACTATAATGCTCTCGGCGCTATTGGCACTGGGAGCTGTTTCATGCACTAAAGTGAAACGCGGGGAATACGCAAAAGGGAGTGCGACTATCTTCTGCGACGATGGTTTCCGGAATATTCTAGATGAAGAAATTGAAGTTTTTGAGTTTTCCTACCCCGGATCTTCGATAATACCATTCTTTGTGAGCGAACAAGATGCCATCGACACCATCATGGCTGACGGCACACAGGCAATTATCGTTACCCAGGAATTGACCAAGGAACAGAAAGATTATATCAAAAGTAAATTCAAAAGAGTTGTCAAGACCCATTGCATAGCTGTAGATGCCGTTGCCCTTATCACAAACAAGGACAATCGTGTCACTTCTCTTTCTATGAAAGAGATCAGCGACATCATGAACGGAAAGATTACTCGATGGAGTCAACTTGCCGGTAACGACACAACAGCAATAAAACTTGTATTCGACAATGCCGGATCTTCAACTGTAAGCTACATGCGTCAAAGATTCCTTCCGGAGGGAGCTAAGATTTCAGACAATCCTAATGCTTTTGCCCAGAAAGACAACGCACAGGTATTTGACGTGGTCAAAAATGACCCGGACGCACTTGGTATAATTTCGGTTAGCTGGCTGGGCGATGATTTGAGTCTGGCAAAGCAGGTGCCGGTTGAACAGAGAAACAAGGATTATGCAAACCAGAACGACACCATCGCAACAAATCTTACAACCGAAGTCAACATAGTCAAGGTCAGCAATCCCACCGAAGCAAACGATTTCGATCCGACCGGTTACAAACCTTATCAGGTATATATAAATTCCGGAGAATATCCCCTCTTCCGCAAGGTGTACATGATATCAACAGCATCAAACTCAACGGTGCTTCACAGCTTCTATACGTTTGTCACCGGATTTGTGGGGCAGAAGATAATATCTAAAACCGGCATTCTCCCCTACCATATGAATCCGCGCGTTGTGGAATTGAAATAAAGCTGAATCTATATCAACACCCGGATTTTAACATATATTATATTCATAGTTCGTGAATAATTTGTGAATAAAGCAAAAATTTAGTAATTTTGGACTCGCTCTCCTCCTCAATAAGTGAGAGCGAGTCTTTTTAGAAAATAAAACAAACAATCATAAGACGTATGAAATTTAAAGGAATCTTGACCCTCTGCCTTGCCGGATTCGCAATCTCGGCAACAGCACAGACACATGTCGAAGGTGCCGAATATTACAAGGCTGACCAGTTCGACAATGCAAAAGAGCTTTTGCTCCGTAGCCTCAACAATGCAGGCACAGACAAAGCTGTCAGTGATTACTACCTCGGCATGATTGCGCTTCACGAGAAGAAAAATTCCGAAGCTCAGAAATATTTTGAGCAGGGAATGCAGGCAAATCCCGAGAATGGCTACAACTATGTCGGAGCCGGTACACTCGCGCTTATCAATGGAAACCAGAAAGAGGCTGAGCGCCTTTTCAAAGAGGGAGAATCCAGAGGTAAAAAAGATCCTTCACTCCAGATTGCCATAGCACGTGCCTACGATATGGTTGATCCCGTTGCTTATGAAAAGCAGATTACGAAACGCGTTGAGAAATCCTACAAACAGGATATGAAGAACCCCGATTACTACATTTTCGAAGGCGATCAGGCTGCAGAAAAGAAAGACTGGGGTGATGCCGGCGCGAAATACGAGATGGCAACAAGCTACAATCCTGAGGCATCTTTCGCATATGTAAAATACGCGAACCTCTTCACCATGGTTAACCCTCCCTACGCTATCGACATGCTTAAGAAGCTTCTTGAAGTCAATCCCACTTCAGCGCTCGGTCAGCGTGAGCTCGCAAACGCATATTACAATGCTAAAGATTACAAGAACGCCGCTACAGAATATGGTAAATACGTTCAGAACCCCAGCCACTTCAAACAGGATGAGAACCGCTATGCGTTCCTTCTCTTCTACGGTGGTGATTATCAGAAAGGTTATGACTATGCAACCAAACTTCTTCAGCAGGATCCCGCCAACTTCACTGCTCAACGCTATCAGTTCATGAATGCCGCTCAGCTTCCCACAATGAAAGATCAATTGCTTCCTATGGCTGAGGCTCTCTATGCCGCTCACAAGGCAAATCCCGCAGCCAACAAATTCGCAGCCATTGACTTCACTCTTATCGCGGATGAACTTGCAAAGGCAAAACGTCCCGATGAGGCAGTTGCAGTTCTCGAAGAAGCAATCAAGGAGATGCCAGACAATGCTGCATTCAGCAAAGATCTCGCAATGAAATATGTGGATCAGAACAACCTTACCAAAGCTGCTGAAGCTTTCCGTGATTATGTAAAGAAAACTGAAGAGCCCGGTTATAACGATTACAACCAGCAGGCTGTATTCTCATTCTACGCCGCCGTTGAAAACAAAGAGAACCCTGCCAAAGCCAAAGAATTCTTTGACGAAGTTCTTGCAAATGCCGACAAGATGGCTGCAATTCTTCCTGACAACTACAAACCAAAGATGCTTCAGGGTGATGTTGCCAAGCAGACAGCAGCCAACGAAGATGAGGCAGCCGTAGCAGCTCAACCTAAATATGAAGAGGCAATCGCCCTTCTCGAAAAAGCTCCGGATCCCTCAAGATATGCACGCGACGCAAAAACTCTCTATATGTATCTCGGCAACTACTACATAAAGAAAGACGACAAGGTTAAGGCTAAGGAATATTACAACAAATTCCTCGAACTTGATCCAAACAACGAGCCTGTGCGCAAATATGTTGATAGTCTGAAGTAAAAAAATAACGATTTAATATAAAAAGCTTCCATTCATCAAAAAATGAATGGAAGCTTTTTTGATTTCTTTTGCATTTTTTGTATTTTTGCAACAAGTATGCCGAGGCATATCATTCTCCTCATCATTTGTGTAACACATATTGTCATATGGCAAATTTGATAACTATTAAAAAAGGTCTCGACATTCCTTTGCAGGGGATGGCAACATCGGAGACTAAAGAAGACATCAACACTGATGTCTTCGCTATCAATCCCGATGATTTTCCGGGATATACGTGGAAAGCAGCCGTAAAAGCGGGTGATGAAGTAAAATCTGGCTCTCCCCTCCTCTATGCCAAGGAAT
>DAWBVG010000141.1:0-3097 GCA_052279865.1 Muribaculaceae bacterium | reverse complement strand
CGTTGAAAGATATTATATGGATGTTGACACAACTGTTTTTAACCCTCGCTACGGATTCCCAAACTATTACTCAGAATTGACAGACAATGAATATAGAATCGACAGCATTATTCCTCAGCTACCTTATCGGGGCCTATACCTGACTTCTGATATAAGCGAAACCTTATCGACCTTTGTCGGCGGGTGTAGAAATGGCGATAAGATAGAGAAAATAAATAAAGGAAATCTCAAGGCATTAATGAAATATATACCGCTTGGGGGGCATGGTCATTGGTGTGGCTACTGGTTGTTTACATCTTTTCCGCAGATTACAACAATCTGTTATGCCAATAATCTCATAGCTGTCAAAATAAGTAAAAGTTGGTTTTGTGGTGAAGAGACCTGGTATATAAAAGACAATGGTAAATTTGTAAGGCGGGAAGAACCTGCAGGCGTATGGATTGAATAATGAAACAGATTGACAACATCAGCAAAGCATTGACCGCCTTTCGTATGGCTGCGGCTGCTCAAGTTGCAGCAACGGAGAATGGCGATTATAAAAAAAGATAATAATGCC
The DNA here is from genome assembly GCA_052279865.1 of Muribaculaceae bacterium. GTDB lineage: Bacteria > Bacteroidota > Bacteroidia > Bacteroidales > Muribaculaceae > Lepagella. The sequence continues at coordinate 2,541 of DAWBVG010000141.1, read as the reverse complement.
TTTGACCGGATTATTCAGATTCTTAAATATCTCAAAGAATTAGGAAAAATGAATGAATTGGAAGCATTGTTGTCTGATTCTAATGTAGGCGTAAGAATGTTTGCCGCTTATGGCTTGCTGCCGACATCTCCCAAAATCGCTGTTCCAGTTCTCAAAGAGATCTCACAGAGAGAGGATATACATTCTCTTACTGCAAAAATGACACTTGAACAGTGGGAACAAAACACTTTAATGTATCCGTTTTAATTTTTCTTCGTAACGATTATGAATAAGTGGCAGAAAATAGCAGGCATCATAATAATCTCAGTCTTGATTATTGCTCACGTTTGGACATTAACGGATTATCTGTTTGTGGCAGAATTGGCAGGAACGTATTGTGCAGAGATAGAACAGGATTTGTTCTTTGATTGCATCTTTAATATGAGAGAGCATTTTTTGTTCTACAATATTCTATCCGTGCTTGATATAATATCAATCATTGTATTATTCGTAGTTCTTTGGCGGAAAGGAGGCAAGCGATGAGAATAATATCATTTAGACATTGGAAGGAAGTGTTTGGCAGCCCTGCTTTATTTGTATTCTTTTTCATATTATTAACCGGGTGCGGTCATGGCTCATCAGACCGTAGCAATAACAATTTAATTCAACCAGACGAAATGAATAACAACGAAGATATACAGCCCGAAGATATCTCACAATTTATAGCGAGATTTCATTCCGACACACTATTCCAACGGCAAAGATTGTCTGAATCTTTGGTGCTATTTGATTCCAACATAGAAGTTCAAGTTCCTCCCGACGGCGATAAATACGATGCCTCTTATTCTTGGACTCAAAATGATGTCATCATAAATCTCTTGGGAATCAACAATAATAAACAAAATCCCGAATATCATACTGAACTGATATGTATCTCTGATTCGGTCATTTGCGAAAATATATTTGTTCCGGAGAATAATCGCGTCTATCTCCTTGAGTTCTCCAGAATGGGGCGCGAATGGTTCTTGACTCAGTTGCTCGTTAATCATTAAGTGTTGTATAATGAAACTGACATATAAACGAATTGACATATACCCAAGTATATGGCGAGTGATTGGTTTTACGCTGATTAGCTTGTTGTTTGTAGTTGGTGGGTTCTTTATGACAAACAATCCTCGTTCTGGTATAGATAAATTTATCGGTTATATGGGAATGACATTCTTCTCTTTCGGGGTGATTGTCGGGATAGGTTGGCTGATATTGATCGCGATGGGCAAACCGCTTGCAAGGATATTTGATGACCGGCTCGAATATCTGATACCGGCAAGGATGAAATATGAGATAACGGATTTTCGGCTTCCCTATCCTCGCTGTGATTCTGATTCTAATAGCCAAATAACATTAACATGGATATGGAAATAGATATACCGGAATATAACGTAAACACCGGACTTCGGCTTTGCTGGAGCGATGGTTATTCCATCAAAGTTTCTACTAATGACAATGAAGTCATTATCTCAGCTAATCGAGAGGGGTTGCTTTCGTTGGCAAATCATTTGCTCAATTTAGTACAAAAAGATGTGCCTTGTGGCACACATATCCATTTGGATGAATACAATTCATTGGAAGATGGCTCATTAGATTTAATCATTGAGAAAATATGAAGTTGACGGATAAACAATTCAGAAGTGGTGAGAAAACGGAATATTCAAGTACGCACTAAAAAATATCGTTCAAAGCTGATTTTTATGACTTAATGGGACATTTGTCTCACCCGATTTCGATTATTCGTTGTAATTTTGCATTAAAACCAATTCTCACTATCATGAAAAAAACTTATTACATTGTTATGATAGTCCTGATGCTACAGGCAGTATGTATCACGGCATCGGCTAAAGTTGAAAATCAATATCCGAAAGCCATACTCACCCTTAACGATAGTACGATTGTCACCGGTTATTTACGCAGCAATTTACATAATGTGGGAAGCAAAGTAGCCATCAGTGAAAACGGTGACAGTAAAAAGTTGTCGTATAAAATCGCAGATATACATTCACTTGAAGTGATTTATCCCGATGGACAGAGTGAAACATATATTCCTATCCACACGTGGGATAAATACTCCAAAAAGACCAATAAAAATCCGTTTCTTGCAACAGTCTGCTTCTCAGGCAATCATATTGTCGGGTATCGCATGCCGAGCCAGTATATTAAAAGCTCAGTAGCAGTTCCGTCGTCGAATTTTCAGAGTTATTCCTGGAAATATAATGCGTGGATATTCTATTATCAGGTTAATAATAGCGGTATTATAAAGGAATTTTGGGTGCATATTCCCGTAAAAAAAGCTCCTAAGTTAAAAAGCATTATCAAAAATGCGAAAAAGGATTTCAAAGAATATCCAATTGTAGCAGAGACAATAGAAGCACGTGGTCTGACAGCCGAGGAAATAATCAAGAACCCCAGCATATTACTTGAAATACTTGACACCAGCATGGAATTTTAAAGCTATGGCGCAGCTTAACGACTTTATGACTAAGATTGATTTGTCGGTGCTGAATGATT
>DAWBVG010000140.1:0-11821 GCA_052279865.1 Muribaculaceae bacterium | reverse complement strand
TGATCGAAGATATTATCCATCTCAACACTGAGCGTGGCGGAGTGCCTATCGAAGTGGCAATGACCTATAATACAGATTTTAACGAGAATATATATTCTTACGTCAACAATATCAACACTATTGAGGGTGGTACACACCTCACCGGCTTCCGCCGTGGTCTGACCACAACTCTCAAAAAATATGCCGATGACAACCATCTTCTTGATAAACTCAAGATCGAGCTTTCGAAAGAAGATTTCCGCGATGGCCTGACAGCCGTGATTTCAGTGAAGGTTGCCGAGCCTCAGTTTGAGGGGCAGACAAAGACCAAACTCGGAAACAATGAGGTTGGAGGTGTGGTTCAAAGTGCTGTCAGCGAGGCTCTGCGTTATTACCTTGAGGAGCATCCTGCTCAGGCAAAGACCATCGTCAATAAGGTTATGCTTGCCGCGCAGGCACGTCACGCGGCTTACAGCGCGAGAATGCGCGTGCAGAGCAAGAGCCCGCTGTCGGGTGCCGGACTGCCCGGTAAACTGGCATCCTGCAAGAGCCGTGATGCCGTTGAATGCGAGCTTTTCCTTGTGGAGGGAGACTCTGCAGGCGGCTCGGCAAAGCAGGGACGTAACCCGAGGTTCCAGGCTATACTTCCTTTGCGCGGTAAGATCCTGAACGTGGAGAAAGCCATGGACCACAAAGTGTTGAATTCCGATGAGATCGTTAATATGTACAAGGCATTGGGCGTGACAATCGGCACAGAAGAGGATTCCAAGGCTCCGAACATGACGAAGCTTCGTTATCATAAGATCATAATCATGACCGATGCCGATGTCGATGGCGCGCACATCGCTACGCTTTTGATGACATTCTTCTATCGCCGCATGCGTCCTATTATCGATAATGGTTATCTTTATATAGCTACGCCTCCGTTGTATAAATGCTCGTTGAAGGGTAAAAAGAATGTGGAGGAATATTGCTGGACTGATCAGCAGGTGCAGCGTTTTGTGGACGACAAATGCAATGGAGAGCGCAATCGTCTTGTTCTGCAGCGATATAAAGGTCTTGGAGAGATGAATCCGGAACAGCTTTGGGAAACTACCATGGATCCCGAGAACCGTATGCTAAAGCAGGTGACGCTTACAAATGCAGCTGAAGCCGACCGCACATTCTCGATGCTGATGGGTGAAGAGGTTGGACCGCGTCGTGACTTCATCGAAGCGCATGCAACCTACGCCAATATTGACGCTTAAAAGCCGTAAAGAAGGATGTTACAGATTCTTAAAAAGTTGTATGTATTGATCTGCAACTGAATCTTCGGCAAATTTTTCAATTACCGAACGTTGCATCCGGTCTTTTATAGTATCCCGGTTTTCTATACCCCATATGATGCCTTCCGCTATGCGGAGGGCATTCTCTTTTACGTCATCGCTCCATGGGGCAAGATAGCCCGTTTGCATGTGGTCGATGATATCCGGTTGTCCTCCGTGATTGAGAGCCACGGGAACACATCCCCATGCCTGACCCTCTATGAGAGTGCCGGGAAGGGTTTCCCATTCGGATGTTGATACCACTACCGCGCCGGATTCATATACTGAGCGTATCTCTTCCGGAGAAATACGACCAAGGTGTTTATGGCGGATTGCAACATCTTTCAAAGCTTCGGGATCTTTAAGCGAACCGAATGTGACAAGTTCAAGATTCCTTGATTCCTCCGAATATTTTTCTGCCAGAATCCGGGTTGCCTCGACTAAAGTGTGATGCCCTTTGACCGGATCGTCTATGCGGGCAGCCCCGAAAATAATCTTTTTCAAGGATGAGGAATCAGATGTGGAATTTTCCTCAAGGTTCTTAAGTGGAGATGCGCTTATCGGGAATGCATTCGGTATTACGGATATATTGGCATCTTTCATTAAAGAGGAACGCAGTGCTGTCTCGGCAAGCCAATTACTTACCGCCACAAAATGTATGTTTGTCTCCACGTAGAGTTTTTGTTTGCAGAGCCATGTCTTATGGGAGATATCATTGACTGAAGCCTTATTTTCGAGCAGGGGGCAGTTGCCGCATGCCCCGTCGGGGCTGAGGAAATGATGGCAATAGCCTGCATGATGACAAATACCTGTCATGTTCCACATGTCGTGCATTGTCCATACCATTGGTTTGCCAAGGGCAGCAAGTTTGCGTAGCCCCTTGATTGAAAGCATTCCTTGGTTCACCCAATTCAGGCAAATCACATCTGCCTCTTTGATGAATGGAATACGATGTAAAGGAATGCCATCGGATGCAGTGTCTATCTGAAAAAGGGTCTTGCGGTTAAACCCGTTGGCGATAAATATTTTTAGTCGTTCCGCAATAAAAGGGAAGCGTACGGAATTCCCCGCTGCAGCCTCAATGACCCATGGAGAATCAGATTTCTTTTCAGTCACGATCATGCGCGCGTCTATTCCTTTACGGCGCAAGGCATTCATCAGCCTGAAAGTTACGACTGCGGCACCTCCGGTGGTGTCGGATTTGCAAAGGAGTGCTATTCTCATTTCCTGCGATAGGTGATGAATCTGTATGAGAGTCCGGTCTTGGAAATTTCAGGTTCCGAAGCCGATACAATTCGCCACTCATTTTCACCGAGCTCCGGGAAATGAGTGTCGGCATCGGGCACGGTAGTGTCTATTTCCGTGATTATGATTTCAGTGCAATAAGGGATTGCGGAATGGTATAATTGTGCACCTCCTATTATCACAGGCGATTCTGTCAGACCGCAGGCAGAGATTGCGTCTTCTATTGCCGGATATATTTCGGCACCTTCAGCTTTGTAATCGGCATTGTGTGAAATCACGATATTCCGGCGTCCCGGGAGTGGACGTTTGGGAAGGGACTCCCAGGTTTTGCGTCCCATGATTATGGAGTGTCCCATGGTGGTGGCTTTAAAATGAGCCATATCCTCAGGAAGTCTCCAGGGAAGGGATCCGTTTCTGCCTATCGCCCTATCTTTTGCCATGGCGACGATTGCCATCAGCGGGCGCAGGCGAGAAGTTGAAGAATTGAATGTGGAGAAGGGCACCGTCTGGGTGAGATCCTTGTCAGAAATTGTGTCTGAATCTTTGGGGAATAGATAAGATATTTCCATGGGTATAAAAAAATCGGTGAATTCGATAGTAAAATTAATAAAATTATCGAAATATTTCCGTAATTTTGCAAAAATAGAAATGAATAGAGATTATTATCTGTTTTAATTTTATTAGTTGAAACATACGCAACCGATTTATCGATGAATTATACAGTTGTTGATTTTATCAGCCTATTAGGATCCGTCTGCCTCTTTCTATACGGAATGAAGGTGATGAGTGAAGGCTTGCAGAAGGTAGCCGGCGACCGCCTGCGCAATATCCTTGGAGCCATGACAAGGAATAGAGTGACCGGAGTCCTGACCGGAATCGTGATTACTGCGCTTATCCAGAGTTCGAGTGCTTCGACCGTTATGGTGGTCAGCTTCGTTAATGCCGGCTTGATGAGTCTTGAGCAATCAATGGCTGTGATTTTCGGAGCGAATGTCGGCACCACGGCGACAACATGGATCATCTCGGCATTCTCATTTGAAGTCAGCATCTCTGATTATAGCATTCTGTTGCTTGCGATAGGCGTTCCGATGCTATTTATGAAGAAAAGCGGATACAAGAGCTTCGGTGAGTTCCTTATTGGTTTCTGCTTCCTGTTTATGGGGCTTGACCTTATCAGCAAATATGTGCCTAATCTTCAGGAGAATCCGGGAATGCTTGAATTCCTGACCAATTATACCACACTCGGTGTCGGATCCATATTGATTTTCTTCACTATCGGTATTATTGTGACCATGGTGGCTCAGAGTTCAGCCGCCACATTTGCCATTACATTGATCATGTGTTCGCAGGGGTGGATATCCTTCTCTTTGGGATGTGCAATTATTCTTGGCGGAAATATAGGAACAACGATCACTCCGGTGCTGGCATCGTTGAGCGGTAATCTCGCAGCAAAGCGCACGGCTATGGGACATGTGTTATTCAATGTGCTGGGTTCGCTTATCGTGTTGTGTCTTTTCCATCCATTCTGTGAGCTTGTGGCTGATATCACCAAGGCTTGCGACGGCATGAACCCCTTGGATATCAGTGAAGCGCAGCAAGCCGGAATGCGCGACACCACGCTCTTTACCGAGAAGGGTGGACTTACCTCCCGCGCGCAGAGTTGCATCGCATTTGGTCTGGCAATGTTCCCTACCGTGTTCAATGCATGCAACCTCTTGGTGATGATCTGGTTCACAAAACTCTATGTCAAGATCGTATGCTGGATAATGCCTACACGTCATAAGGACGAGGAGGAGGAATTCACTCTCAAATATATCGGTCGAGGAATTCTGTCGGCTTCCGAGCTTAACATCACTCAGGCGCAGAAAGAGATTGTGCTTTACGGGCAGCGCGTCGACAGAATGCTCGGGATGGCAAGAGAACTTATCCATACTGATCCTAAGGATGATAAATATACGGAGATTTACAGCCGTATGGAGAAATATGAAGAGATTTCCGACAGAATGGAGATCGAGATCGGCAGCTATCTGAATAAAGTGGCTGAAGGCAGGCTGAGTCCCGAAGGTAAGATGAGAATTGCCGGCATGCTGAGAATTATCAGCGAGATAGAATCTATTGCCGACGGCTGTTTCAACGTAGCTAAGACATTGCAGCGCAAGGTGCAGAATCATGTGAATTTCGCACCTCCGGTGATGCATGAGATAGATCAGATGTTCGATATGGTAACAGACGCCATGAAGAACATGCTCGGTCTTCTTGAAGAGATGGAGACTCCCGACAGCTCCAAGGTGGTGGCTGCTTACAATAAAGAGCGTGAGATCAATAATCTGCGCAATAAGCTCCGCGATGGAAACATTTTCAATATCAACAATAAGGAATATGATTATCAAGAAGGTATCTTCTTTATGGACCTTGTTGGCGAGGCGGAGAAACTTGGCGATTACATGCTCAATGTTGTGGAGGGTGTCAAACATCAGTTCAAGCCAGTGCTTAATTAGGTATTAGGCATTAGGTGTTAGGCATTAGGTGTTAGGCATTAGGTATTAGGTGTTAGATATTAGGCGAAGCTTTCTAAAGCCTAAAACCTAAAGCCTAAAACCTCAAAAAAGATATTTCATATTAAACATTATAAAAAATGAATCCTCATAGATATTGCGTCATTATGTGTGGCGGCGTTGGCACGCGTTTCTGGCCATTCAGCCGTAGCGGGATGCCAAAACAGTTTTTAGACTTTTTCGGCACCGGTCGCAGTCTATTGCAGCTTACTGTTGACCGTATTAGCCCGATTGTTGACCCGTCAAGGATTATCCTTGTGACCAACAGTGCATATGCTTCCATAATTCGTGAGCAATTGCCTGATATAAAAGAGAATAATATACTTCTGGAGCCAGCGCGCCGTAACACGGCTCCGTGCGTGTGCTGGGCATCGCGCCATATTCAGGCTCTTGACCCGGAGGCTTCCATCGTAACGCTTCCTTCTGACCATCTTATCCTCAAGGAAGAGGCTTTCCGCAAAACCCTTGAAGAGGGTTTTGAATTTGTGGAGAAGGGAGATCGTTTGCTCACTCTCGGTATAAAGCCCACGAGTCCCGCAACCGGATACGGATATATTCAGCAGGGACATCCGGTAGAAGATTTCCCGGGTATCTGCAAGGTCAAATCCTTTACGGAGAAACCAAATCTTGAAATGGCGAAAGTATTCCTCTCTACGGGCGAGTTTTTCTGGAATGCCGGGATATTCCTCTGGAGAGCTGACAGCATTCTCAAAGCGTTCGATAAATATGACAGGGAGACAGCAGCAGTGTTCAACGCAGGCGTTGGAGTATACGGCACTCCGGGCGAAATGACCTTCATAAATACGTCATTCCCCAACACTCCTTCAATCTCCATCGATTATGCCATCATGGAGAAAGCCGACAACGTGTATGTGAAGACTGCTGATCTCGGCTGGAGCGATCTTGGTTCCTGGAAAGCGCTTTACGAAGCTTCTCCTCACAATCAAGAGGGGAATGTGACCCAGAATTGTAAAGTTCTGACTTATGACTGCAAGAATAATATCTTTGCCGTAGGAACCGACAGGATCGTGGTGGCTGCCGGACTTGAGAATTATATCGTGGCGGAGAACGGAAATGCCCTCATGATATATCCTATTGATGAGGAACAGAGAATCCGCAACATCGTGAATGATGTCCGTACACGGTTCGGCGAAGACTATGTCTAAGCTCTCTGAGATAAGTCGTTTGTGAATAACGGGATATCCTGAATTATGAAGTCTTATTGGCAATAAAATGTGACAAATTGTTGCAATAATGGCATAAAACAGAACTTTTGTTATTTAAAACGATACAAAAATGCGCTGGACCGTGCCTTTTGGCGCGGTCCATTATTGTAATTTTAGAAAAACTTTAGTAATTTTGCGTTTACAAGGATGAAAGTTCCTTTTTAAAGAGTAAAGCAGTTATAATACAATAATCAAGTAGTTTTAACCGGCATGACCAGCGACTTGTTTAAAAGATATGTGTGGTTGATAGATGTGGTCAACCAGGCAGGTAAACTAACCTACGAAGAGATTTCTAACCTATGGGAAAGATCTCCGCTGAATGAAGATCATTCGCCATTGGCCCTGCGCACGTTTCATAATCACCGTGAAGTTGTCGAAGGACTTTTCGGCATTAAGATCGCGTGCAATCGTAAGGGTGGTAACTACTATTATATCGCGGAAAGCGGTGAGTCGAAACATTCTTCGAAGCTTAAGATCTGGATGCTTCAGACCCTCAGCAATTCTCATGCTTTGAGTAATATTTCGAGCGCGCAGTCCCGTGTGCTTGCAAATGTAAATCCCGATGAGAAGTTCGGTCTGGCAGCCACGATTGAGGCAATGGAACTTGGCGTGTGCGTGAAGATATTGAATTCAGTGCCTATGACGGCTGATCATCTCACTGAATTTACCATAGAACCTTATTGCGTAAGATTCTGGGGCAATTCCTGGTATCTTCTTGGCAAACGTCACGGCAAGGAGGATATGCTCGTGTTTGATTTCTCCCGCATGTTGAATCTTGAGATTTCTGATATCAAATTCACATACGACGAGAGCTTCGAGCCGGTGAAGTTCTTCGAGAACTACTATGGAATGGATGTGGATCCACAGCTGCAGCCTGTCACGGTAAGACTTCGCATCGGCGATGGCACGCGCGACCTTATCCGCACCCAGCTCCTTCACGATTCTCAGAAAGAAGTGATGGCAGATTATGATTCTTCGATTTTCGAGTATCATCTTGTGCCCGGTGAGGAGTTGAAACGCAGAATACTTTCCATGGGAGATGATGCCGAAGTCGTAAGTCCACAGGAACTCCGCAACGAGATGGCTGAGACAATCCGCAGGATGGCTGAAAAATATGCCCGATAAATTGAATAATAGTTTTAATACGGAATATAAAAATGTCTGATATTTTCATATCAGACATTTTTTTTGTATTTTCGTGGAATCGAAGTTGTTTAAGTGCAAATCAGGTTTGAACCACCTCATAAATCTAAATGGATATGAAAGGCATAAGCCATAAATATATAGCGAAATTTTTACTTCTCTTTGTGCTTGTCGCATTGGGTGGGTGCGTGAAAAACGAGATAAAAGTCGATTTCCGGTTGCCGAGTAATGTAAACGATGCATACAAGATGACATATTATGCATCTGACCCGGTTAAGGGATGGTTTGTGGAGACTGTGGCGGCAGTGCAGCAAGGAAAAGTGCAGATGATATGCGCTACCCACAATCCGACTATTGTGTTCATATTGGAATCTGGATCAATGCCTCGGGCTGCCTTTTATGCCGAAAGGGGAGATAAAATCAAAATCACTGGCGACAGTAGCGATCCCTTTTCATGGCGGATTTCAGGAAATAAACTCACTGAAGAATGGAGTCAATGGCGTCTGGACAACCGCACTTCGCTTGCTTCAAGAGATCCGGCTAAGATCAACAAGGCGGTAGGTGATTATGTAAAGAAGAATCCGGATAAACCGTTATCTACAATCCTGCTTCTGGTATATTATGACCGACGCGCTGATGAGGTTGGTTTTCAGAAACTCTGGAATCTGCTGACAGGAAAAGCCTTGGAACCGAAATGGATGCAACTTGTAAGCCGATCGGATATGTTGCGTGATGCTCCGGTTTTCTCAGAAAAGCTCAGTTCGATTATTCTTCACACATATGACAACGGCGTGGACACACTGCTGACGGGTAAGAAACCGATGCTGCTGTATTTCTGGCGAGAGAGTGATGTGAAGCGCAATGAAGGAATAGGAATCCTGAAAGATCTTGTTAAGGAATTTCCTGATTCTGGAGCGCGAATGATAGCTGATGTATGTTTCGATCCGGATTCCATAGGCTGGCAATCCGCTGTCAGAAGAGACTCTCTGAAGAAAGTGGTGAGAGGATGGAATTTCCGTGGTGAGACTGATTCAGTGATGATGCGCGCAGGGGTGGCTCGCACACCATGGTTTATTGTATTTGATTCAAAAGGGAAAGAGAAATATACCGGAGACAACCCTCATGACGCCGACAGTATTTTTCGGGAAGTGATAAATAAGAAGTAATAAGTAAAAAGTAATAGGTAAAAAGTGAAATGCTATGCTGACAAAAGTATATTCTGCCGCAATTAATGGTATCGATGCCTTTCCCGTGACGATTGAGACGGCTATGGACAATGGTATCGGATTTTCTATTGTCGGCATGGCGGATCAGGCTGTGAGGGAGAGCTATCAGCGTATCGCCTCGGCTATAAAATATTCCGGTTTCACTTTCCCGCATTTCCGCACAACCGTGAATCTCTCACCCGCCGATGAGAGAAAGGAAGGTGCGTCATTCGATCTCCCGATTGCTGTAGGGCTTCTCACTGCTTCGCAGATGATAAAATGTGATGCCCTTGAAGACTACATGATGATGGGTGAACTTAGCCTTGACGGCTCTGTAATGCCCGTAAAAGGAGCGTTACCGACAGCTATCAAGGCACGGGAACTCGGTTTCAAGAAACTGATAGTGCCCGAGGCGAATGTCACTGAAGCAGCTGTGGTGAATAAGATAGAAGTCTTTGGCGTTTCATCCCTCGCCCAGGTGGCAGCTTTGCTGACAGGTGCCGAACATCTTGAATCCGTAAAGATAAACACCCGCGAACTCTTTAATCGCGAATTCGAAGAGTTCGATTTTGATTTTTCGGAGGTGAAGGGTCAGGAATCAGTGAAGAGGGCATTTGAGGTAGCATGTGCCGGAGGACATAACATACTGATGGTCGGACCTCCCGGAGCCGGAAAATCAATGATGGCTAAGAGATTGCCCTCAATCCTCCCTCCATTAAGCATGGCGGAAGCACTGGAGACGACAAAAATACATTCAGTGGCAGGTAAATTGTCGAGAGGGTCGATGCTGATGACCACGCGTCCCTTCCGTACGCCGCATCATACCGTATCTCCCGTTGCTCTTGTAGGTGGAGGTTTGAATCCCATGCCCGGAGAGATATCTCTTGCCCATAATGGAGTCTTGTTTCTTGATGAATTTCCTGAATTTCCTCGCCACGTATTGGAAGTTATGCGTCAGCCTATTGAGGATAGGGTGATAACTGTGGCGAGAGCAAAATATACCGTTAATTACCCTGCGAGCTTTATGCTTGTGGCTTCGATGAATCCATGTCCCTGCGGATATTACGGTCATCCTACCAAACCTTGCACCTGCACTCCCGCACAGGTAAGCAAATACATGAACAAGATTTCCGGTCCGCTTCTGGATCGTATAGACATACAGGTAGAAATAGAACCGGTGGCATTTGATGACATGGCAGACAAGACACCGGCGGAGAGTTCTACAGTCATTCGCGAGCGCGTGATGCGGGCGCGGGCTGTGCAGCAAGAAAGATATCGCAATCATTCCGGCGTTCACTGCAACGCACAGATGAATTCCAAACTGCTTCACGAATACGCATGGCCCGATGCGGAAGGGCTGACGAAACTTAAAGAAAGGATGACGCGTCTCAATATGTCAGCGCGAGCCTTCGACCGCATCCTGCGCGTAGCGCGCACAATCGCAGACCTTGAATACTCAGCCACTCTTGCTCCTGAAGCCGCTGTTACCGCGCCCGTTCTCTCGCGCCATATCGCTGAAGCCATCGGCTACCGCTCCCTTGATCGCGCCTCCTACGGCAAAACCTTCTGATTCTTAATAGAATCCGCTCCCTTCTCGGAGCCTCCCCCAGCATTTGGCTTCTTTTCTTAAAAGATTTGGCTTCCGCCTCATCACGGGAAAAAGAGGATAGGGCTTTCCAATCTAAAATTTGAATATTCATATCTTTTGATAAGATTTCAAGATGGATAAAAATTCTTCAAATATCAATCCCCACGATTGCCCTGCAGATCCTTCCTTCTCCGAAGAAAGCTCGGCTGCCCCTCTCTTCCTGGCTGCAGATTCCTACGCCTCTTTCTCCTCGGAGGTAGATTCTGCTGCTCTCTTCCCGGAGGCAGATTCCAAAGAGGTGCTCTTTTTATGTGATGACGCGGAAGCGGAATATGGAGAGATTCGAGATGATGAGAATTGGGAGTCGGGATTTCCGCGGCATAATCCAATGCCAAGGGAGATGCTGGTAAATGGGGAATTGCCGGAAAGCAAGAGATTGAAGCCACAGAATTCGAGGCGATCATATTCCCGAGATTATTGTGCCCCCGGTTTCTATCTGATAACGGCAACAACATTCCCGGAATCGCCTGCTCTTTCCTCAATGCCCGATATTGATTTCTTCGAGCTTAAAAAAGGAGAGATGATTATACCCAAGCATTCTCAGCTTGGGGAGTTGATAATAAAAGAAATTAAAGATATTCCCTCTTTCCATCCGGAATTGAAGGTTATCCGATTTGTGATCATGCCTGATCATATCCATTTTGTGCTCGAAGTGAGAACAAGACTGAAGCGGAAGCTGGGTAGGATTCTTGCTCCGTTCTTTGGCGCCTGTTCAAAGCATTATATGGCTCTATGTGGCTTACCGGAATTAAAGACTTTATTCCAACCCTTTAACGATAGAATCATTTACAATTATCCTCAGCTTGATCGCGCCATCAAATATGTAGAAGACAATCCTCGCCGGCTAATTATAAAGAGGAAATTCCCGGATCTTTTCAGGCGCTATCTTCATCTTGAGATTGCCGGTCATGAATATGCCGCTTATGGGAATATATTCTTGTTGAAAGAAATTTGGTTATTGCCTGTGAGGATACATCGCAGATGGAGTGAAGCTGAATTTAAGGCATATAAGGAAGATTGCCGTGTTAACATCTCCAAAGGAGCCATTCCTATCTCACCCGCTATCCACTCTGCAGAAAAAGAGATATTAAATGATGCAATCAAGATGGGATCAAACGTAATTTTTTTGACAGATAGAGGTTTCAGCGAGCGTTATAAACCTTCCGGATCCAGATTTGATTTATGCGCCGCAGGGCGCCTACTCCTGCTTGCACCATGGCAGGATAACACTGGAAGGAAATCAACCTCAGGCTATACCGAGTTTCATAAAATGAACGATCTTGCTCTCGCCATCTCCATGCTGCCCTCCAATTCACGCCTTTCTCTCAAATCCTTCCCTCGAACATAGCCACGCTTCTTTAAAAACATTCGATTGCCCCGTTTGGCATATGCTCCGAAAGATTCAACAAGGAATTGAATTTAGATGCGTTGCTGCAATAGATTTAGATGCGTTGCTGCAATAGATTTAGATGCGTTGCTGCAATAGATTTAGATGCGTTGCTGCAATAGATTTAGA
>DAWBVG010000139.1:0-2689 GCA_052279865.1 Muribaculaceae bacterium | reverse complement strand
TTTCAGCTTCTTCGAAGATGAAATTTCGGATTCGGTTGCCGAGATCGTCTTGAAGATAACATTTATCTATATGATACACCTTATCAAATGCACCGGGAATATGGAATCCAAGGGCATTACCGGAATCATTGAATTCTTTTCCACTTTTTACATCCTCCCATGTGCGCCACTTTTTATTTGAAAAAGTATATTCCATCTTATTGCGGTATTCCCAGATTCTTTCAGATCCGAGGATAGGAGAAATTTCCGGTAATTCCACTTTGGCAATGCGCTCCAATGCATCTGTAACCTGCTGCTGTTTGAATTTTAATTGTTCGGCGTAGGGGAGATGTTGCCATTTGCAGCCACCGCATATAGTGAAATGAGCACATTGTGGCGTTTCCCTGATTGGAGATGGTGAGATCATTCGATCGATATGCCCTTCAGCATAGCTGTGCTTCTTTCTGTCGATTTTTATATCTGCAATATCACCGGGAGCGGCAAAAGGAACAAATACGACAATGCGGTTTTCATCATCCTCGTTCCATGCTACCTTGGCAAGAGCCTTCCCTTCGGCGGCAACACCGGAGATTTCTATGTTTTTAAGAATTGGTAGTTCTTTACGTTTTCTTCCCATTTTTCAGTATCTATATACTTAAATAATCTTTTTTCGATGCAAAAATACTAAAAATTAACAACAAATTATTATATTTGCAGTTGCTAAGTTATAACACGTAGTAAGATTTAGGAAAATCACTGCGTGGTTTTGCGTATGATTTTAGTTTTTTTAACTGCTACCAGTTGTGAATACTATGATGTTAAAATCCTGAAATCAACCAATGAAAACACGATTAAAAGATAGAAATATTTATATTTTATTTTAAGACATAATTAATTTTATAACCTCTATGGCAAAAAAAGTCTATACGTTCGGTGACGGTAAGGCCGAAGGTAATGCGTCAATGAGAAACCTCCTTGGCGGCAAGGGTGCAAACCTTGCAGAGATGAACCTCCTGGGAATGCCGGTGCCTCCCGGATTCACTATCACAACAGAAGTCTGCACAGAATATACTCAATATGGACGTGACAAGGTTGTGGAAGACATCAAGGAAGATGTTCAGAAAGCAATTGCTCACGTAGAGAAACTCACTGGCAATAAATTTGACGATTCTTCAAATCCTCTTCTTGTATCTGTTCGTTCAGGCGCACGCGCTTCCATGCCCGGTATGATGGACACTGTCCTCAACCTCGGTATGAATGACGCAACTGTCAACACTATGGCAGAAAAGAGTGGTAACCCCCGTTTCGCATGGGATAGCTATCGCCGTTTCGTTCAGATGTATGGTGATGTTGTGCTTGGCATGAAACCCAAGAGCAAAACCGATATCGATCCTTTCGAGGCTATCATGGACAAGGTTAAAGAGGAGAAGGGTGTTAAGTTCGACAATGAACTTGATGTTGACGACCTCAAAGAGCTTGTTAAACGTTTCAAAGCTGCCGTAAAAGAATATACTGGCAAAGATTTCCCCGAATCTGCATGGGAGCAGCTTTGGGGTGGTATCTGCGCTGTGTTTGACAGCTGGATGAACGAGCGCGCTATCATATATCGCCGCATGAACCAGATTCCCGAAGAATGGGGAACTGCAGTTAACGTTCAGGCGATGGTTTATGGCAACATGGGTAACAACTCTGCTACAGGTGTGGCTTTCAGCCGTGATGCAGCAACCGGAGAAAATATTTTCAATGGTGAGTATCTTATCAATGCTCAGGGTGAGGACGTTGTTGCCGGTGTGCGCACTCCTCAGCAGATCACAGTTGAGGGTTCACGTCGTTGGGCAAAACTTCAGGGCATCTCAGAAGAAGAGCGTCGAGAGAAGTATCCTTCTCTCGAGGAGTCAATGCCTACTTGTGCAGCTGATCTTATCGCAATTGCAAACCGTCTGGAAGACTACTATAAAGATATGCAGGATATGGAGTTCACTATCCAGGATGGTAAACTCTGGATGCTCCAGACACGTAACGGTAAACGTACAGGTGCCGCTATGGTCAAGATCGCTATGGATCTCCTTCGCGCAGGTGAAATTGATGAGAAGACAGCTCTTCTCCGCATAGAGCCTCAGAAACTCGACGAACTTCTTCACCCCGTATTCGACAAGGACGCTCTGAAGCGTGCTAAGGTTGTTGCCAAAGGTCTTCCTGCATCTCCGGGTGCTGCTACAGGTCAGATTGTATTCCAGGCTGACGATGCTGAAGAATGGGCTGACAGAAAGAAGAAAGTTATTCTCGTGCGTATCGAGACTTCTCCTGAAGATCTTCGCGGTATGGCAGTTGCACAGGGTATTCTTACAATGCGCGGTGGTATGACATCTCACGCAGCTGTTGTGGCGCGTGGTATGGGTAAGTGCTGCGTATCCGGTGCCGGCGAAATCCTCGTTGATTATAAAGCCAAGACTGTAGAGATGGGTGGTAAGGTTTACAAAGAGGGCGACTGGATCTCTCTCAATGGTTCTACCGGTGATGTTTACGATGGTCAGGTTCCGACAACCGAGCCTGAACTTGATGGCGACTTCGGTGCAATCATGAACCTTTCTGATAAATTTGCAAAGACCCTCGTCCGCACTAATGCAGACTCTCCCCGTGATGCAAAACAGGCACGTCGCTTCGGCGCACAGGGTATTGGTCTTTGCCGCACAGAGCATATGTTCTTTGA
>DAWBVG010000138.1:0-2871 GCA_052279865.1 Muribaculaceae bacterium | reverse complement strand
GACGAAGAGCCGCCTTTTTGAGGCGGCTCTTCTGCTATTTATTATTGTTGCGGAGCCATCAGCGACAATATGTTTTTATTGGCGTTGTCTACCGCTGAGGAGTCGAGCGAGGTGAGATAGATGAGGGTGGTCCTGTCGGAGTCGTGTCCCATAGCTTTGCTTATGGTGGAGAGTGGCACATTGTTGCTGTAGGCGATGCTTGCCCATGCGTGGCGCGCCACATAAAGCGTCAGTTTCGTTTTCAACCCTAACATTATCCCTATTTTCTTAAGATTTTCGTTTATCCTGTGATAGGCGTTGCGGTATTGCCGTTCGCTGTCGGTGTTGTCGTCCGTTATCAGCGGAAGGAGATATGCCGAGGTGCATTCTCCGAGTCTGCCGATCACTGCAAATGTAGGCGGCTCTATCCTGACGCGTATGCGCTGATGCGTCTTTCTTCGGAGGTATGTGATGACTCCGTCGATGACATCGCTTTTCTTGAGGTAGGCAATGTCGACAAACGACATTCCGCGCGTATAGAATGCGAACATGAAGACGTTGCGGGCAAAATCAAGATGCGGACTCCGGCTCAGGTCCATATCTCTGATCCGGCAGACGGTCTTAAGTGTCACAGCCCTCTTTTCCGTATGGTCGATACCTGTGTAGACGTATTTGAACGGAGCCGGCGGAAGCGTGGCGCCGTATTCCTTCGCCCGGTTGGATATCGACCTAAGGTTGCGCATATGGAATGATGTTGAGTTGCGGCAAAGCCCGCGATTGCGTAAAAACTTCTCATAACCTGAAAGAAGGGTAGAGTTGAAGTCTGCCCACGCCACTTCCGTGCCTCCCGTGAAGCGCAGAAAGCTGTTGAGCACTATTCCGTAGCGTCTGGAAGATGGATTGAGTCCCGCTGCCGACATGTCTGAGATAAGTTTACGGGTGAACGCCACTATCCCCTTTGTTTTCGCTGTTGCCATAAATGAATTGTTTTGTGTTGTGCAATCTGAATTAAAATGTGTATATTTGCAAACGAAACAAATCATTTGTGAATATGAATGGAAAACCTGTTCTTGTTGTCTCCACAGGCGCGGGAATCAGCGCCGAGAGCGGAATCACTACATTCCGCGATGCCGGAGGGCTGTGGGAGAACTATCCGGTGATGCAGGTGGCGTCGGCTGACGGCTTCGCACGGGATCCGGAACTTGTGCATCATTTTTATAACGAACGGCGCAAGCAACTTATAAAGGCGCTTCCCAATGATGCCCATAAGGCGCTCGCTGCGCTCGAGAAGGATTTCGATGTCTATGTAATCACCCAGAATGTGGATGACCTCCATGAACGCGCAGGATCACACAATGTGCTCCATCTTCACGGAGAGCTGATGAAGATACGCTCTGTGATCGATCCGGATTATATCGAGAGCCTTGACATCGAGCATCTGGAGACCACTCCCGCAACCCGGGGAAAGAACGGACATCCGATGCGTCCGCACATCGTCTTCTTCCAAGAGCCGGTGCCCAATATCGAGAAGGCGGTGGAGATTGTGCACAGGGCGGATGTTTTTGTGGTCATCGGCACGTCGCTGGTGGTTTATCCCGCAGCGGGGCTTATCCAATGTGTGCGACGCGGCACTCCTATATATTATATTGACCCGAATCCAGCGTCGACAGCGGGGGTGGATAATGTGACCGTGATCCGGAAGACCGCAACAGAAGGAATGCGTGACCTTGCGAAAATTCTTGCAGGTTATGTTGAACAACATAAGAAATAATCTGTCTCGGATTTGAAAAAACACTATCTTTGCGACAGATGAGATATGCAACATCTGACCTGAATCGAATTAGATGAGACAGATGCGATATGCAACATCTGACCTGAATCGAATTAACCAAAAAACACTATAAAAACTATGGCAAAAATCAGAGGAGCGGTCACCGTCAACATCGAAAGATGCAAGGGATGCAACCTGTGTGTCGTGGCTTGCCCCACGCATACGCTGGCGCTGCAGCCTAACGAGGTGAACGACCGTGGCTATCATTATGCCTTCATGGCGAATCCGGAGAGCTGCACAGGCTGCTGCTCTTGCGCCTGGGTGTGTCCCGACGCATGTATTGAAGTTTATCGCAAGCGTATCGACTGATGCGCGGGCGTAACAACGTTCTAACCATTCCAACCAAGAAAACACAACGACAAGGAATATGAAAGAAGAAGTGAGACTAATGAAAGGGAACGAGGCGATAGCCCATGCCGCGATCCGATATGGTTGCGACGGATATTTCGGCTATCCCATAACTCCGCAGTCGGAGGTGCTCGAAACCCTTGAGGAGCTTATGCCTTGGGAAACCACAGGCATGGTAGTTCTCCAAGCCGAATCGGAAGTTGCCGCCATCAACATGGTTTATGGAGGCGCTGCCTGCGGCAAAGCAGTGATGACCTCATCATCCTCTCCGGGCGTCAGCCTTAAGCAGGAGGGTATCTCATATATAGCCGCAGCGTCGCTGCCGGCGTTGATTCTGAACGTAATGCGCGGAGGTCCCGGTCTTGGCACCATCCAGCCCTCGCAAGCTGACTATTTCCAGGCTGTAAAGGGTGGCGGTCATGGCGACTACCATCTGATTGTGCTTGCACCTTCCACAGTGCAGGAGATGGTGGATTTCGTGGGTCTTGGCTTTGACCTCGCATTCAAATATACCAATCCCGCCATGATTCTGGCTGACGGCATCGTGGGGCAGATGATGGAGAAGGTTATTCTTCCCGAGCAGCGTCCGCGCCGCACGGA
Organism: Muribaculaceae bacterium; assembly: GCA_052279865.1. GTDB lineage: Bacteria > Bacteroidota > Bacteroidia > Bacteroidales > Muribaculaceae > Lepagella. Next base: position 113 of record DAWBVG010000138.1, on the reverse strand, counting down.
GGAGGAGATCCGCCGCCAGTGCCCCTGGGCTGCCGATGGCAGAAAGGATGGCAGAAAGCGTAATGTGGTGACATCGCTTGAACTCGAGTCTGCCAAGATGGAGGTTATCAACC
>DAWBVG010000137.1:0-7784 GCA_052279865.1 Muribaculaceae bacterium | reverse complement strand
TCGGAGATGTGTATAAGAGACATGAACGTCTGCGTCTTTACAAGAACGACGGCAAAGGCTTCTTTGAGGAGGTGATGTCGGAGGAGTTCGATAACCTCAAAGCCGGTTCTGAGAAAGGCTATATCATGTTTGTTGATGCAGATAATGACGGATGGCTGGATATTTTCGTAACCGGAGAGTCACATCCTCAGGATTGGGCAAAACAGGCTGCTCTCTATAAGAACAACAAAGGCACTTCATTCACGAAAATGAATGCCGGTGAAATGCCCGGAGTTAAAGCTTCCGGTGCCGATTGGGCTGACCTCAACGGCGATGGTTTTATAGACATCGTTTATGCAGGTGAAGGCGACAAGGGAGAGACGACAGTTGTGGCATATGCCAATGGAGATGGAACATTTACAGTAAACACGGAGCTTATAGGAGGTCATCGTGGTGGAGCTGCCGTATCAATTGCAGACTTCAACAACAACTTTAAACCGGATGTTGCAGTGATGGGCTATGGCGGCGGTGATCTCTTTGAGCTTTACAATAACGGAACTTCTCGCGGCACATATTCTCTTCCCACTGCTCCCGCTCATGCGACATGCAAGGCTGACGGCGACAAGACAGTCTTCTCATGGGAGGCAGGCAGCGACAAGGTAGCGCCTGCGGCTGCACTCCGCTATAACCTTTATGTGAAGACAACCGACGGCAAACTTTTCTGCACTGTTCCTGCGGATCCTGCAACAGGTAAGCTCCGTCAGGGAGATGTCAGCGCTGCATCTACAGCTCTCACACGCACACTCAACATCAAGAAAGATAATATCGCCGAGTGGGGTGTACAGGCAATCAACGCTGCGAAGGTTGCAAGTGCTTTCACAAAAGGTAGCGATGCAACTTCTGTAAATGAAATCGCGGCAACACAGGCTAATGTGGCATATGCCAATGGTATGCTCTTCGTTTGTGCAGATGCTGAGGTTGAAGTTTACGATCTCGCAGGTGCGAAGGTTGCAGCTTTTGCAGCCGTTGCCGGTGAAGGTGTTGCCCTGGATGTTGAGGCTGGCGTATACGTGGTCGTTGCCAAAACAGCAGAAGCAAAAGAGGTTCTGAAAGTGGCAGTGAAATAACAGAAAAGAATCATAAGGTAAAAAAAGACAATACTTTTCAGGATATGATCCGGGGGAAAGCCTCGGTGGATTTCCCCGGATTATTTTTTCAAATCAGAAAAAAATACTAATTTTGAAAATCCTGAGAATCTAAAACGAAAAGACTTGACATGAAATCTTGTAAATTATCAATGATATGCGCGGGTCTGGCGATGGCAACAACCGCTTTTGCCGGAGATCTTGATATCAATGACGGCATCTGGAATATCCAGTTTGATGCCTCAGGCAAGACGCTGACCTATAACCGCGACAATAAAATGCTTCTCAAAGGGGCATATGTCACAGCCACTCTGCCCGATGAGACCATTCTTGAATCAACATCATATCCTGCGGTAAACCTTAATAAAACCCAGATTTCGGATGGCTTTGGCACCGGCACAAAATATACCTATGTGTTTAGCGGTCTGTCGGGTAGGAATAATCTTGAAAATTCAATTTATATCTATTCCGAACTTCCCTATATTCTTATAGAGGCATCTCTTGTTGCTCCTTCCGGCACAACATCGGCAGTAGAGATATGTCCTATAGTAACCAAAGTTTCCACAACGCTTCCTCTCCCATCAAGCAATAACCGCATTTATGACATGCCTTTTGCCAACGACAACTGGGCAACATTTTCTACCACTCCCTGGAACGTGTCGCAACCTCTGACATCATGCGAGGCAACGGCAATGTTCAACGTTGACAGTCGCAATGGCATAGTGATCGGTTCAGTGGATCATTCCACCTGGAAATCGGCAGTAGTTGTTACTCCCAACGGCTCCAATCGTGTTCGTAATCTCAAGGCGCAGGCAGGTTATATCAGCAAACGCACGTGGGATATCGTAGACAACAAAGCATCAAGCACTCGCCACGGTGCGGTGAAAGGTGCCCGCGTGAATTCTCCGAAGTTCATGTTCGGCTGGTTTGAAGACTGGCGCACCGGTCTTGAGACTTTCGGCGAGGCAAATACTGTGCTTTGTCCCAAATATGAATGGACTGAGGATGAATCTCTTTTCGGCTGGCAGTCGTGGGGAGGTATGGAATGGGGTCTTAACTATAACTCAGCCATGAGTCTTCTCGATTTCTTTGAGAAAGAACTCAAACCGGTTGGATTCCACAATAAGAAGGGACGTTGCTTTATGGTGCTTGACTCCGGCTGGAATGCACTTGATGACAACCAGCTTCGCAAATTCGCCAACAAATGTAAGGAACTCGGTTTTGTGGCAGGTATCTATGACACCCCCTTCTCTTACTGGGGCAGTGAGGATGACTGCAAGAACAATAACTACTGGGCTGAGGCTCAGGTGAATCTTGGTGAAGCTGTGATAAAGGCAAACGGACGTTATCGTCAGATCAACGGTATGTCGCTTGACCCGACACACCCGAAAGTAAAGGAATTTATCCGCCAGAAATATCAGAAATTCCAGAATCTTGGATTCGGATTCCTGAAGATTGACTTCATGAACAATGGCTCGCAGGAGGCTGATTCATGGTATGATCCCAACATCACCACCGGCATGATGGCATACAACTACGGTATGGACTACATCAAGGAATATGCCGGCGACATGATGCTCGACTTCTCTATTGCTCCTGTGTTCCCTGCCAAGGCACATGTGCGTCGCATCGGTTGTGATGCATGGGGAGATCTTCCTCAATCAATGTATACTCTCAACTGTATCAACGGATCCTGGTGGCTTGACAGAGTATATGCCTTCAACGATCCTGACCATATGTGTCTGTCGAAAGTAACATTCTCAGGGAAAGGCTCGAATGATGAGCAGGAGGCAAGAATCCGCTACACCTGCGGTCTGATGACAGGCATGACACTTCTTGGCGGCACATACGCTTACGAAGGTGATATCGTGAATAACTATGGTCATGTGGTTGGCACGGATGCTGAGCGTGAGCGCGCCGTGAAGTTCGCTTCAAACAAGGGTCTTACGCTTCTTGGTCAGCAAGGACGCTCGTTCCGTCCTGTAGAGGGAACGTTTATCTACAAGAATACCCTCTATTCGAAAGATGACCTCTCTTGTGACAATGAGTTTATCCTCGACACCCCGGATGCCTTCTACTACGCAGTGTTCAATTATGGCACCGACGGCAGTGGCGTCCTCAACAAAAATGTAAACTTCGAACGCCTTGGTATCAATGCTTCTGACTATACAAATGTTACCGAACTTTGGACAGGTGCAACATCAGCTCCCGCGTCGCTGAAGGTTAATGTGCCTGTTAAGGATGTCAGAATCTATCGCTTTGAGAAGCCTGGTTTCGGAGAGAGCGGTGTGGAGGAAGCAATAGAAGATGGCAATTCTGACAATGTGACTGTAGTTAAGAATAACGGAAATATCGAAGTTAACGCTGTTTCGGCTATTGATACTATCGATGTATATTCAATCGACGGAATGCACTTGAATTCAACAAATGCGGAGGGAACCACCGGTTCTCTCTGCATCCGGTTGGATGTAGCATCCAAAATGTGTGTTGTGAGGATAGTGCTTTCTAATGGAAAAGTGCGCACGTTCAAAGTGGTCTGATTTATGAACCGGGTTTTGCTCATACTATTGTCTGTGCTGGCGTTTGTGATGCCGGCATATGCTGTTGATAAAAAATATTCTTTCAAGCATATCAATTCTTCCAACGGACTCTCGGCAAGTAATGTGAAATGTATTTTGCGTGATTCCAGAGGATTCGTATGGTTCGGGACCAAAAATGGATTAAATCTATATGATGGAATTGATATTGATCGCTTGAAGTGTTTTGATTTCGAAAAGAAGCATGGCAACGACAATATCGGGGCATTGTATGAGGATCAATCGGGTAAGATATGGATTGGAACCGATAGGGGCGTTTTTCTTTTTGATCCAAAGGATCTGAAGTTTCATTATGTCGATATGCAATCGACCGGTGGAGTTGCTCCAAATAATTATGTGTTGCGAATCGGAGGCGACGACAAAGGGAATGTGTGGGCATTGCTTCCTACACAAGGAATATTCAGGTATAAGGAAGATAAAGTAGAATTTTATCCCAATCCTGAAAGTCCTGAGGATAGACAGTGTTTCTTTACGGATTTTACAATCACTCCGTCGGGAGAGGTATATGCAATCAGCAATTTGTCGGATATATATATTTACAGACAGCGAGGAGAACGTTTTGAAAAGTTTTTTGTCAATGACGGAGATGCCATTGTGCCAAGTAGTCTTACGAAAATGATATCAGATCCGTCAGGGACTCTTTATCTCGCCACACTCGATGGACATGTGTATAAGTATTATCCTAAAAAAGGCTCTGAGCCTCAACCTGTGGCATTTTCTAAAACGGGGAAATCTTATTTTCGCGATATCGCGCTCTTCGATGACGATCTTTGGATCGGAACTCATAATGGATTATATATAAAGGACCTTGAATCGGGCAAGGAAACTGAAGTGATGGAAAATGCGCTTGATCCTTTCTCTTTGTCGGATAATTCATTATATACAATATATAGGGATTATGAAGGACATGCGTGGCTTGGCACAATGTTCGGAGGGGTGGATTTCATGTCGAACAATCCATTCCGCTTCAATGTCTTCGGAAGGGAAACGGGACTGTCAAGCATGCGGGTAAGGGGAATTGCGGTTGATAATTCCGGAAAGATATGGATAGGAACGGAAAACAATGGTCTTAATTTGCTGGATCCGCAAACCGGCATTGTGACGCACCCCGTAGCTTCTCCTGCTGAAAGTAGCGGGGTTATGCATTTTGTGAAATTTTCCGCAGGAGAAATATATCTTGGATATACTCATGCCGGAGTTTGGAAAGTATCAAATGGGAATAATCTGCCATCGGAGATGCCTGTGGATGATATCGATGGCACTGATGGCAGCGGATATTGCTATCTGCGTGATTCCTCAGGAACGGAATGGATAGGTTTTGGAGGAGCCTTGACACGCCGGCGTCCGGGAGAAGATAAGTTCACTAAAGTAGAAGACACCGGATCCAATTGGATTTTTTCTCTGTTCGAAGATTCCAAGCACAATATATGGATTGGAACAATGGGTAATGGATTATGGAAACATACTCCCTCTGCCAATGCTTTCAAAAATTACACATACGATGATGGAGAAATAAAGCCTAACGGATTGCGTTCCAATTCAATATCCTCCATAATGGAAGACAGCAAGGGGAATGTGTGGATTTCTACCGACAGAGGAGGATTAAGCAGATATAACGATACATCAGACGACTTTACAACTTTTGGTATTGAGGAAGGATTTCCGGATGATGTTGTCTATGATGTGTTGGAAGATTCAAAAGGATTCTTATGGTTTGGCACCAACAAAGGTCTTGTCAAATTTAGTCCTGATACTAAGTTTATAAAGATCTTCACAATGGCTGATGGCTTGCCTTTCAATGAATTCAGCTATAATTCTGCTGTTGCTGATAAATCAGGAAATTTCTATTTAGGAGGAAACAATGGTATAATAGTGTTCAATCCATTGCTTGATTCTCCTGGCAAGCAGCAACATCCTGTATATTTCAAGCAAGTATCTCTTCTTGATGTGTCGAATGATAAGCTTGTTGAATCTATCGGAGGCGTTACTGCATCTCAAAGTGTGACCCTTCCGAGCGATTATGCAAGTTTTAGCGTGACTGTCGCGTCTCCGGAATATGGAATGACAGGTCAACGTTTTTTCTACTATCGTCTGTTGCCTGTAAGTGAAGAATGGACACGGATGGACGACAATAAGATAACGTTTGCTAATCTCGCCTCAGGTTCATATAGTCTGGAAGTGAAATATGGCGACGCAGAGGATGCCCCCGTCAGTGAATTGCGTATCAGGATTCTGCCGCCGTGGTGGAGATCCACATGGGCAATTGTGGCATATATATTAGTGCTTATGCTGGCGGTTGTAGCTCTCATAATGTGGCTGCAGCTTAAGAATAAAAGAAAGATCAGTGAGCGGGAGAAGGCGTATGCAGCTGAGAAAGAAAAAGAACTTTATCGCGATAAGGTGCAGTTCTTTACTACTATCGCCCATGAGATTCGCACTCCTCTTTCTCTGATTGACATTCCTCTGGAGGCTATTGAAGAAAATGGGGTTGAAGATCCCAAAACTCCGGAATATCTTAAGGTTATGCGTCAGAACACACGCCGTCTGTTGCATCTCAGTCGCGAACTTCTCGATTTTGAGAAACTCGATTCCCATAAGTTGATCACAAAAAAAGAGATATTTGATATTGCAGCTCTTGTGCGGGAAACAGCCGAACGTTTCGGACCGGCAATGGAATTGCAAGGGAAAAAACTTGAGGTAGAGATAGATAAAAACAGAATTCAGGTGTTTACTGACAAAGAGGCTGTAACAAAAGTTATTAGCAATCTTTTCAACAACGCTCTTAAATATGCTGCCAGCTATGTCAAGGTCACGCTTGGAGAAACAGACGGTATGGTTTCTTTAAGTGTTTCCAGCGACGGGGATAAAATTGCAGATAAAGACCGAACGTTGATTTTTGAACCATTCTATCAAAGTTCGGAAAGCGCTGTTAAGAAGAATGGAGTGGGAATCGGATTGCCTCTTTCTCGTTCGTTGGCGGCAGTGTTGGGTGGAAATCTCGTGCTTGAAAACAATGACTCTGCGCTCAATATATTCACTTTCACTTTCCCTGTGGGAAACCCTGAGAAAGAAGATAAATCGGTTGCTGATGTAGAGAAAGCCAATTATGTATTTGAGGAGGAGTCGAATCAGACAAAACTCCGCAGCAGTGGCTATCATGTGCTGGTAGTCGAGGATAATGAATCCATCCGTCATCTTCTCCGCGATCAGTTGTCGAAAGAATTTATAATCGAGACGGCATGTGATGGAGCTGTGGCACTTGAGAAATTGAAGGAATCTCGTTTTGATTTGGTCATTACCGATATCATGATGCCGGTGATGGATGGTATGGAGCTTTGCAAGAGAGTGAAGGAGGATCCGGATCTCTCATCAATACCTATTGTTTTCATCACGGCGAAGAATGATCTTGATAGCAAAGTGAAGGGTTTGCAGATGGGAGCGGAGGCTTATATAGACAAGCCATTCTCCATCAAGTATCTTACGCAGACCGTTAAATCATTGCTTGAGAACCGACGCAGGGAGAGGGAATCATTCTCAAAAAAACCCTTCTTCAATGTTGACAGCATTCAGACCAATAAGGCTGATGAAGAGTTTATCAAGAAATGCATGGATGCGATCACGGAGCATCTTTCCGAAGAAGATTTCAACGTGGAGGGTCTTTGTGAGATACTTGCCATGAGCAGATCGAACCTGCTGCGTAAGATAAAGGCGATATTCAATATGTCGCCCAGCGAGCTGATACGTCTTGTCAAACTTAAGAAAGCTGCAGAGCTTATTCAGGACGGACGTTATCGCATCGGCGAGATCTGCGAGATGATCGGTATGTCGTCACCATCTTATTTCAGTAAACTTTTCTTCAAACAGTTCGACATCACCCCGAAGGCATTCGAGAAGCAATGCCAGGAACGGAGACGAGAGAATGGGTAGGTTGTTAGGCATGTCCTGACGGCAACGGATTCAAGGCATCATTCTCTGACTTCAAAGTGACGCATTTGCCCGACAAAGTCCGCAGCGAATGGCTGAAAAAGAACGCTGCAAACGATAAATAATTCAACTTTCGCAA
>DAWBVG010000136.1:0-2996 GCA_052279865.1 Muribaculaceae bacterium | reverse complement strand
TTCCTGCATCGCATTTACAGATTATCGACTATAACCGTGTAGTTAAAGATCTGAACGGACTTACTCCTGAAGAATTCCTCAACAAACTCTCCGAGAATTTCATAGTAGAAGAGAAGGGCGAAGAGATCTACACGCCCTCCGCTCTCCATAATTTCGCTCTTTATCTCAACGGCAAATGGTATTCCCTTACGGCAAAACCAGGCACGTTCGATGATTCAGACCCTATCGGAGTTCTTGACGTGACGGTTTCAAGCGATCTCATTCTTCGAGACATTCTCAACATCACTGATCTTCGCAGCGACAAGCGCATAGACTTCATTGGTGGAATAAGAGGTCTTGGAGAACTAAAACGCCGCGTCGACAGCGGAGAGATGGCAATGGCGCTTGCACTTTACCCTGTCACAATGGATCAGCTTATCAATATTGCCGACACCGGCAACATCATGCCACCTAAAACTACATGGTTTGAGCCCAAACTTCGTTCGGGGTTGGTGATCCACAAACTCGACGATTGATTTGGTTATTTGTGGCGTTTAAATTAATTTTGTATCATGAAATTTAAAATCGACGCCACAGCTCCTGAAACCGCAGCCCGTGCCGGAGAAATAACCACCGACCACGGCGTAATTCCTACCCCTATATTCATGCCGGTGGGAACAGTAGGCAGTGTGAAAGGAGTGCACATGCGAGAACTTCGCGAAGATATAGATGCCAAAATCATTCTTGGCAACACATACCACCTTTACCTCCGTCCGGGTCTTGATGTGATCTGCGGAGCCGGTGGACTTCACAAATTCAACTCCTGGGACCGCCCTATCCTCACGGATTCCGGCGGTTTTCAGGTGTTTTCGTTATCATCAAACCGAAAGCTCAAAGAGGAAGGTGCATATTTCCGTAGTCATATTGACGGCAGTAAGTATCTTTTCACTCCCGAAGGTGTAGTCGACATTCAACGCACAATCGGATCGGACATAATGATGGCACTCGATGAATGCGCACCGGGAACATCAGATTATAATTATGCACGCAAATCTCTTGACCTCACTCACCGCTGGCTGCAACGTGGATGGAAACGCTACCAGGAGACAGAGGGACTATATGGATATTCACAAGCATATTTCCCGATAGTGCAAGGATGTGTTTATCCTGACCTCAGACGAGAATCTGCAAAATTCATCTCCGATCTTGGTGCTGACGGCAATGCCATTGGAGGACTCGCTGTCGGAGAGCCCACAGAAAAGATGTATGAGATGATCGAGGTTGTCAATGAAATCCTACCTCAAGACAAACCGAGATATCTCATGGGCGTCGGAACACCCGCCAATATCCTTGAAGCCATCGACAGAGGGGTGGATATGATGGATTGCGTGATGCCTACCCGTAATGGCAGAAACGGAATGCTCTTCACATCAAACGGAATAATGAACATGCGCAATCGCAAATGGGCTGACGATTATTCCGAGCTTGATCCGGATGGCACAGCATGGGTGGATCATGAATATTCCAAAGCTTATGTGCGGCATCTTTTTGTAAGTCAGGAATTGCTCGCCATGCAGATTGCCTCAATACACAATCTCGCTTTCTATCTGCATCTCGTAAGGGAGGCCCGCAAGCATATTATCAAAGGAGACTTCGCAAATTGGAAAAAGGAGATGGTCGAGCGCGTCACAAGAAGATTATGAAAAAGATTAAGCCGGGGAAAATATTGTCGAGAATTACTTCAGTATTCAGACTGAAGGTGCTCGACATATTCATTTTAAAGAAATTTCTTGGCACATATTTTGTGGCGACAATTCTCATTCTGGCAGTGATTTCCATGTTCGATATCACAGAAAAACTTGATGCATTCCTTACTGCTCCCCTGAAAGAAACACTTTTTGATTATTTCTCATCTTTCCTCCCCTATTTTGCGAACATGCTCTCCCCTCTGTTCGTATTTATTTCTGTGATATTCTTCACAACCAAACTTGCGGGAAACTCCGAAATAATAGCAATTCTGTCAAGTGGTGTAAGCTTCAATCGTCTGTTGCGACCATATATGGTCGGAGCTGCGGTGATTGCCGCCATGACATTCGTATTGAGCAACTACATCATACCACCGGGCAATGTCAAAAGAATCGCATATACAAATAAATATGTGAGAAATAAGAGCGTGCAGACCGGAATCGACATCCAGCTGATGGCAAGACCAGGCGAAGTGGTTTACATAGGCAGATTCGAAAACAGCACAAAAACCGGTTATCGTTTTTCTTTTGATAAATTCAACGGGAAGGAACTCGTGTCGAGAATGACAGCCCAAACTGTTACATACGACACGACACGCACCTACCATTGGACAGTAAGAGACTACATGATTCGGGATTTCGACGGCATGAAAGAGACCATCCGTTCCGGAACTGTAAAAGACACCATCATCCCTATCGAACCTCGTGATTTCCTCATCTCAGCCAACGACTGGGAAACATTGACCACTCCTCAACTCACAGAATATGTAAACAAGCAAAAAATGCGAGGAGTGGCAAATATAAAGGCATTTGAGATTGAACGAGAAAAGAGATATGCCTCCACAGCGGCTGCGTTTATCCTTACTCTGATCGGCATGTCGTTGTCATCAAAGAAATCCAAAGGAGGAATGGGATTGAATATTGGCATCGGACTTGCCTTGAGTTTCAGTTACATCCTCTTCTCAGCAGTTACCAGTTCTTTTGCGGTTTCAGGATTAACCACTCCTTTTATCGCAATGCAGATACCAAACGTTATATATCTCGCTATCGGTATCTACCTATACCGCCGCGCTGCAAAATTCTAAGAGAGTGTTAAATTCAAACATTCTCTAAACCGCATCTATTTAAGAAGCTCCTTATATCCGATTTGAAAAAATTCACACCCAAAATCAAGAGGGCGGAGAATATCGTTGTCACAAATCACAATGTCAATATCGATGGGGACTTTTCCTTGAAGCCGACATGAAGTGTCTCTGCCTTTTTTAACTTCAT
>DAWBVG010000135.1:0-10544 GCA_052279865.1 Muribaculaceae bacterium | reverse complement strand
TCATGATGATGCTACGGTCTACCCCCGACGCACGGTCATGATGGAACTCCAATTCAAGGATGGGCAACTCGTTCCCGTGGAGGATTCCTTCCGTTTCCTCACTCTTACAAAAGCGGTGGTTGACCCCATTGATTTAACGAAATGTCTGCAGGTCAGAATCAAAAACGATTCAGGTCTCGTTATTGGCGGCACAGACATCCCTACGCTCGTAACGGCTGATGATAATGATGACAATCAGGTGTTCTATATGGCACAAACGTCATACAACAACTGGAACGACGGCAGACCTGCCACCTACCCCGGATTTTACCTCATTCAGAAATCTTCCGGTAAATATCTTGTGGAAGGTTCCTTCGACAACTCTGCCAATATCGGCACTGTAATATATTCCGACAATTTCACCGACCTTAACGGCAATTGGGTACCTAATGACAACGCGAAAGATATTGGCATTCCATTTCAAATTTGTCTCAACATGGGAGGCAACAGACTGTGTGCAATTGATAAAGACAATTTAGCGACATCGGCGACCGCAGGAATCGCAGGTAGCGGTTTCAAGCTCGAATTATATGATTACACAGGAGATGTATGGCTGCGCGGACCCGGACTCACAGGATCTGGACAATGGAACAATGGCATCAAGCTCAAGAAGGATGCTGCAGATCCGGGAATCTATTATCTTGACAGTTTCTCGATAAATCATGAACTCGCCCTGCGCCTTACTTTGCAGAATGACGACAATACATATACGCTCAATTTATCGTCGATACCTGAGCAAGAAACTATTGTTGATACCAACAGGGTCGTTTTCAATACCGAGACCGGTAATAATTTCCAGTTCGCACCATTTCAGTTCTATTATAACTGGCGGGGACCGAAGACGGGTACCTACAACTTAAACCTCAATTTGAAAACCATGCGTCTTTCACTAAAAGAGGGCGAAAGAACCGGTATCGAAGAGGTTGAGACCACTGAAACCGACAATGCCCCCGCACGCTATTTTAATCTCCAAGGCATTGAGGTTGTCAATCCTGAAAACGGAATCTATATCCGTGTCTCAGGCGACAAAGCCGCCAAGGTTATCCTAAAGTAAAATACGCCTGATAAGTAACAGCTTCCAAATCATGAGTATTAACAAACGTTCATATGTAAATTCAATTGTAATCCTTTTTACAATCCTGTTTCCGATTTTCGGATGGGCTTACACCAACCGGAATCTCCTTACGTCACATGCCTCAAAACCGGAACTTAAGGCTATGCTTGATACTACTCGCAGCTGGGTATGGCTTCCGACGTATACCGACCGTCAAGGGTGGAATAAACTGCTTGGCAAAAACAAAGATTCATATATTGCAAAAGGTGAAAAACGTTTGTCATACTCATGGAAAAGAGTCAATGCCACTGACTATCTTGAATTTCTCCGCAGTGGCAATCGTTCCGAAATGGAAAGCGTTGTAGCAGAAAACAATAAAGCTGTCACTGATTTATTGATGGCTGAACTTGCAGAAGGGAAAGGGCGGTTTGTCGACCAACTTGTCAACGGAGTCTATGCGGGAGCCGAAATGACAACCTGGGCACTGAGCGCCCATATCCCCTCTCAAAACAACGGGAACGCAATCCAGCCATACGATAAGCATATCATCGACCTTAATGCCGGCGACACGGGAAACCTGTATTCATGGGTATATTATTTCATGAAACCGGAGTTCGACAAGATTGATCCAGAGATTAGCCGCCGTCTGCGCCATGAACTTAAATCACGCATTCTGGATCCTTATCTTGAAAATGATAACGTGTGGTGGAATCCCGTAAAGGACTATGACGGGCACATGCTCAACAATTGGTCACCATGGTGCCTGAGCAATGTGCTACTGACTGCGATGATAATTGAGAATGATCTTGACCGCTATACCGATATCGCATACAACACGATGGTGGCAATGGATCGCTATTTCAGTTATATCAAAGGTGACGGGGCTTGCGAGGAAGGACCTGTCTACTGGAAACATGCCGCAGGCAAGACTTTGGATTATATCGACTTGATAAGTCTTGCAACCCGAGGACGCGTAGACATTCATAAAGAACGACTGATACGAGACATGGGAGAATATGTGGCTCGCGCATGGGTCGGCGACCGTTGGGTGGTCAATTTTGCCGATGCTGCCGCTCGGGTGAATCTTGACGCGAGACTCGTGTTCCGCTATGGGAAAGCTGTCGATTCCGATCTTTTGAAGAGTTTCGGAACCATGCTGTATCATATGGATCCAACAATAAAAAACAACTCACTCTTTTCCATCCTGACCTCCTTGCCAATTGAAGAGAAAATCAGCACATATAAGCAACCATATACCCGACCGGATTACTCATATTATCCCGAAACGGAGTTCTATTCGATGTCTACACCGGCAGAATTATTCTTTGCCGCGAAAGGTGGGAACAACAACGAAAGCCATAATCATAATGATATCGGCACCTTCTCAATCTGGATAGATGAGTATCCTCTGATAATTGATGCAGGTGTCGGGACCTATACGCGCCAAACATTCAGCGAGGACCGCTATAAGATCTGGGCGATGCAGAGCGGATGGCACAATCTGCCGGTGATCAATGGCAAGGAGCAATGCTTCGGTTCCAGATATCATGCTTCCGATGTAAAGGCACGGAAAGGTCATTTCGAACTCAACTTGAAGGATGCATATCCGGAATCGGCGGGAATAAAGAGCTGGGTACGTTCCTACTCTATTAAAGACCGACAAGTGATGATTGACGATCGTTTTGAACTGACACATGCTGAAACGCCTAACGTAATCAACTTTCTCACGCAGGGAGACGCAGATATCATATCTCCCGGCAAAGTACTTATCAAAGCCAACGGGAAGGAAGCTTTACTCACATTTGATAATACTCAATTTGACGTTTCATTTGTCAGGCAAATACTCACAGATTCCAGATTTATAAATGTCTGGGGTGATAAACTATCGAAAATATCCCTCACATGCAAAAACAAGGACACCAAAGGGCATTACAGATATTCCATTAATTCACATAAATGAATTTATTTTTCTCATAATTAAAATCAATTATTATGAAAGCTAAATCTTTACTTCTTTCACTCGCCATCGGCGCAGTGTTAACCTCGTATGCTGAAGAGGCAGATTACACAAACGCACTCCAAATCAAAATCAGAAGTGCATCGGGACTGGTTATTGGCGGAACCGATAAGCCTATCCTCGTGGAAGACGCAGACAACGATGACAGTCAGGTCTTCTATATGGTTCAGTCTTCCCACTCCAACTGGGCAGACGGACGCCCCGCCACCTACCCCGGTTTCTTCTTGGTTCAGAAATCTTCGGGTAAATATATCGTGGAGACTTCTTATGACGACTCTAAATCAGCAGGCACTGTGGCGTTCAGCGACACGAAGCCCGAATTTATCTCTAATGGAAATGGCAATGCCCCGACATGTCTCGGTCATTGGGTCCCAAACGACAATGCGAGCCAACAGGGTGTCGGATTTCAGATTTCACTCAATCATGAGAGCCACAGACTTTGCGCGCTCGACAATAACAATGATGTTCAGGACTCTGATATTGCCGATGTGCTCAAAGGGGCGCCTGTCGGCATTTGTGGCACTCCGGGAATTATGAGCACAGCCTTTGAGTTTGAACTGTATAACTATACCGGCGACATCTGGGTGCGAGGTCCCGGTCTGAGAGGAATATCCGGTGATTGGAATTATTGTGTGAAACTTGAAAAAGATGGAGCAAATCCCGGCGTATATTATCATGATAACCTGACAATAACAGATGACAAAATGCTGCGCATTACTTTGCAAAATGCTGAGAATACGTATACACTTGATATGGCTCCTGTTTATTCTTCAAGCCAGAAGATTCCATTTACCGTTAACGATGAAGACGAATTCAAGTTTGTTCCCTGGTCTTATTATCATGCATGGCAGGCAACACAATTTGGAGTATTCAATATTTCTCTTGACCTGAACATGATGCTGCTTTCCGTTAAGGAAGGTCAGGGTAATCATGGAAGCGGAGTTGCCGAGATCGAGGCTGCTGATAACACCCCTGCTCGCTATTACAACCTTCAGGGCGTTGAGGTTGCCAATCCAGAAAAAGGTGTTTATATCCGCGTATCAGGCAACAAGGCGACCAAAATAATCAAGCATTGATCCAGATGAAATTTATCAGGGAGCTAATATTTGCGACATTTGCCTTGGCTGCATGGACTGGAATCCATGCAGCCAAGGCAAATGACATCACTATAGAAACAGATTATCTCTATCTCGCCGATCCTACCATAATGCTCGATGACGACTATTATTACCTTTACGGCACTTCGCTCTCCACGGGCTTTCAGGCATATCGCTCGAAAGATCTGGAGAACTGGGAGGGTCCGTTAGGCAACATCGCCGGCAATTACGCCCTCAAAAAAGGGGAATCCTGTCATGTCGAGAAAAGGTTCTGGGCACCGCAGGTATTCAAGCACAATGGCAAGTATCATATCTTCTATGCCGGAGACAACTATTTGGTACATGCAAAGGCAGATTCACCACTCGGTCCATTCAAGGAAACCACAATGGAGGCTATACCTTCAAAAGAGCAGGAGATAGATCCCTTTGTGTTTTTCGACCATGACGGCACGCCATATATCTATTGGTCTAACCGTTATTCCGGCAGTCAGGATATCCTGGCTGCCAGAATGACATCCGACCTTGAAGAGATTGAGCGGGACACTCAGAAATTATGTTTCAAGACCGACTTGACCGGTTGGGAGATAGACAATCCACGAAATCAAAAAATCGTTGAAGGTCCGGCTGTAATCGAACATGATGGGACATACTACATGCTCTATTCAGCCAATGGATGCAACGATGTTCAGTATGCCATAGGAGTGGCAACCGCAAAGTCGCCTCTCGGACCTTGGACCAAACCGATTCTTCCTATCATCTCTAAAGATGTGGTCATGGAGAACGGTCCTGGTCATGGAGATATTTTCTACGATAAGGATGGACGACTGATGTATGTGTTTCACGTCCATCACGACAAGACAAAACCCTATCCACGGCGCACAGCCGTGATAGAACTGCAGTTCAAAAACGGCAAACTCCTGCCTATCGCAGACACTTTCAGACTGCTCACCATTAAAAAGAATTGAATCAATCCGTAGCTGCAGTTGCGAGCAACTGCAGCAGAAGTAAAAAAATAAGGTAATTTTTGTTTTAGGTTGGATTGTTTTTATATTGCTGAGGCGAAACGCCGAATTGTTTCTTGAAACAACGTCGGAAATAATCAGTTCCTGAAAAGCCTGACAAATCAGCTACCTCTGCAATATTCAACTGCGGCTGCGTTTTCAAAAGCGTGGCCGCAAATTTTAGGCGATGAATCATGATGAAACTGTTGGGAGTCATTCCCGACAAGCTCTTGAATTTATTGAAAAACACAGTGCGCGACACTCCCAGCTCGCGGCATATAAACGCTATGTCCAGATCAATATTACTTATATGATTGTCTATGATAGCTGTTGTGCGTTTCAACAGATCCCGGTCTATTGATCCTATGCCCGACAGATCAATTTGCGACAATGGTTTATGCTGAAAGCTTTCATGCAGCAGCCGGCGGTTACGCAGAAGATTCTGCACTCGTTCAATCAGCAATGATGTGTCAAATGGTTTTGTAATATATTCATCGGCATTAGCCTGAAGACCCTCCAACTGTGATTGTGTGGCTCCAAGAGCGGTGAGCAACACAACAGGTATATGACACAGCTGAATATCGCTCTTTATATTCCGGCACATCTGCGTTCCGCTCATCACAGGCATCATTACATCAGAAACAATAACGTCGGGATTGCATTCCTGTGCCTTCGCAAGACCTTCCGCACCATCTGACGCTACTTCAGTGCGATAAAGACGTGCAAAGATTCTTTCAAGATTATGACGCAATTCCCTATTGTCTTCTACAATCAGGATAAGCGGTTTCTCTTCATCTGAATCGGAGACAATTGTCTGATTGTCATTGTCAGCAGTCTGCTCCTCTACTACATCTGCCATACAATCAGATTGTCCTTCCGATACATTACTATTATCGGGTTCAAAGACAACATTCTCATCACCTGTATATGCGTCTTTAGTTGCCGGAATGATAACCGTAAATGTGGTGCCGACACCGGAAGTACTTACTACTGAAATATCTCCATGATGACTTTCTACAATTGATTTTGCATAAGCCAGCCCAATTCCCGTTGTATGAGAATCAGGATTATTGTTAAGATGACTTTGAGGAGTTCCATTGTAAAAACGGTCGAATATATAAGGCAGATCGCTTTCCGAGATTCCTTTTCCTGTGTCCGAAACATTGAACACGAGCTTGCGGTCGTTGTCTTTGGCAACACTACAGGTAATACTACTGCCATCGGGTGAATATTTGAAGGCATTTGATATGAGGTTGACAATCACTTTCTTCATCAGATCCGCATCATAGTAACCATACGGATCTGTATCGGGGATATTTACAGTGAACGTTATGCAGCGTTTCGCGGCATGATCCACAAAGGGCAAAGCCGCGCCTTGAAGAAGCAAGGAGGCGTTGTTATGCCCGATATGCATTTTCTGATAATTCTGTGTGAACTTGCGAAACTCCAGCAGTTGTGTGATTAGTTCACTCAGTTGCTTCGAATGCTGACGGATTCGCGAAAGTTCATCTGCAAGTTCCGGTTTTCCTTTATACTTTGCCAAAAGCAGATCTACATGACTCATAATCAATGTCAATGGTGTCTGAAACTCATGACTGACATTAGTGAAGAAAACAAGTTTTTCATGAGTAACCTCCGCAATACGTTCCTTCTCCTCCTGTTCCTTTCGGAGCGATGACTTGAGACGCCGGGCGCTGCGAACCTTATGAACTATAAACCATGTGGTTCCGCCAACAATCGCAACGTAGATCAGCCACGCCCACCAAGAGTTATACCACGGAGTGCTCACCTTGACATTCAGAATGATTTCATCAACACTTCCTAAAATGCGGGCATGCAGATGATAGTTTCCCGGGGGGAGCGAGGTGTATCTTACTTCTCCCTTATCAGTTGTCTGCCACTTGTCGTCAATACCGTCGAGCCTATATTCTATGATGGGGCAGCCTGTGGATACATCATAATCACGTATTCCCAGATCAATGGTGAAATTGTTATTGTTGTGTGGAAGCGTGATAGCAGATGCCAAGGGAAGAGAGATATTTATTATTTCGTTCTTAGAAGCCGGGATGACATTCTGACCGTTAACCTTGAGATTAGAGAAAAAGATTTTCCCTGTGTTGCTCACATCTCCCTTGCTCTGGAAAATATCTCTATTCATCCGCGTTATCCCCATTGTGCTACCTATCAGTATTTCACCGTTGTCGAGCACCCGGAGCGCACATTCACTGACTATATGCGAGTCTGGGAAATAGTCTGAAAAAGCTATTTGCTCTATATGCCCGTTGGCATCTACCTTAACAACGTGGTTTTGTGTGAGACAATAAAGAGTCCCGTCCTTGTCGCGTGTGAGATTATAGCAGTAGCTGTCTAAAATTTTCTCTCCGGCAGTATCAACACTTTCACTTTTAGTGTTATAATTCGGGAAGAATAGGATGCCGGATCCTTTTGTGCCGACATATATTCCTTTGGAGGTGCAGCTTATCGCACTCAGGGTGGAAGAATTATGTCTGAAATCGGCAAAAACCTCACAATGAGAATCTGGTTTTTCCGGATTTTTAATGCGATAGATAACATTGCCATCATAGTTTATGACGTAAATATTCCCTTTCGGATCCAAATCTAATTTATAGGGAGACTGCGGAGAATCAATATGTCTTAACTCTCCCGTATCGAGATTCATACTCAAAATCCCTTCTCTCGATGTAATATAGAGGTTGCGATGATAAATTTTAAGATCATGAATGACGTTTCCTGGATTGTTCTTCAGATTCGGATTATCTATAAGATTAATTATCCTGTTGTTGTCAATATCATAGATAGACAGCCCTCCCATGTGGGTTCCGATATAGAGCTTGTTTGTAAGACTGTCAATAACCATTGTCTTGATATTGTCCTGACGAAGCGCCACATCTCCGTTTATAGTGGAAAGTCGTTTGAGTATGTTCCAATTTTTATCGACACATGTGACACCTGACCCATCGGCGCCAAACCATAGTTTCCCATCTCGGTCAACTGCCATATCGATAACAAAAGAGGTGTTTAGACCGGCATGTATATCTTTACGATAATTGAAGTTCACGAATAATTCATTCCGTGGGGTAAAATAATTGGCACCACCATAGTATGTGCCCACCCATATGTTGCCAATCCGGTCGCAGAACATTCCGAATATGGAGCTGTGGGCAAGCACTCCGACATTGGCTGGAATCTCCACATGCCTCGTCTGACCGCTGGAAGGATCATAACAGAATATTCCGGTAAACGAGCCATACCAGATCTTTCCTTCCAAGTCTTCGATGGCATTACGGCTCTGGATTGAGCCGGCGGCTTTCCATCCCACAGAAGGCACTGACACTTGTTGCGGTTCCTTGTCGTCGGGACGCAATCTATACAGTCCTCCATACTTCGCACTGATCCATAACGTGCCATCGCTGCCTACAAGAGTAGACTGAATAGGTTTATTATGCATCAGTATGCGCTCCGCGCCCGTCTTTTTATCAAAAATATGCAACCCAAGATCATTGCCGACATAGAAAGATGTGTTATCAACCGAAAGGTGATTGTTGTCGGGCGGAAGAAGCACGGGAAACAGATAGCTCACGCGATCACCCGTCGAGGTCTTAACCATCAGCGAATCGCCTGCTATAAAATATACGGAGCCGCCATGACTGGCGATTGCCTTGATATTTCCGGTATTGGTGAATCTGCTGAACCGGTCTTTCTTCAAATCAAACTTGATGATATCGCCGTCGACATGAAGAAACATATTGCCAACCGAATCGGGATAAATTCCGTGCACAAAATTTCCAATCCATACTTTATTCTTTGGATCGTCAGGATTTTCAACAAATCCTTTATACGACCGTATTGTCATTCCGTCATAGATATTGACACCCTCGCGGGTTCCTAACCATATCCGTCCGATTTTGTCTTGGGAAATAGACATGACAGAAAGGTGACTCAAGCCATCGTCAAGTGTCAGGTGTCGAAAATACTCAGCCTTGATCAACAATGGAAAGGTGAGCAATATTATAATGGATAATATGCGCTGTAAAAAGTTGGTCATGTTACAAATATAATCTAAATTTTCGACACTACCAACTGTTTATGAGCCGAGGATCAGCAGAAGTAGGCTGACGAGGAGGATGCCGAGGTCGATGAGTTTCTGGCGCACGTGGCGTTCGTGGAGCACAAGCACACCGTAGGCAAACGAGACGAGCACGCTCCCGCGTCTTATCATCGACACTACGGATATCATCGAGTCGGGCTGCGACAGGCAGTAGAAATAAGCTATGTCGGCAGCCGTGAGGAAAACGGATATTCCAAGGATCGACCAGCGCCATTGGAATTTACCACCGGCATTACCGGTCTGGATCAGCACCAACAGAATTATCCCCATTATGATCATCTGATAGAGGGAATACCAAGCCTGCACTTCCAAGGGTTCGTAACTTCGCAGCAGATATTTGTCATACAGAGCACTGACGGCTCCAAGTGTCGTGGCTCCGATTGCCATCCACAGCCATTTGCTGCGTTTCAGCGAGAAACCTTCCGATGCCCCGATTCTGCTTATCATGAACAAAGACGCGAAACCAAGCAGAATACCGCACCATTGCAGCAGGTTAAGCCGTTCGCCAAATACCAACAATGCACCCACAAGCACTATCACGGGACGCGATGCGTTGATCGGCCCCTGGATTGTAAGGGGAAGATGCTTGATGGAGAAATAGCCGAGAATCCACGAACTCAACACTATCACGGCTTTGAGCACAATCTGCAGATGTCCGACAATGGTATTGTTGAGTCCGAAACCGCCGTCAACAAGATTCATTATGATCACGGGCGACATCAGCAGCGTGCCGAAGAGAGTGTTAAGCAAAAGCACAGTCGGCACGTTGTTATCACGCACCGACCGTTTCTTCATTATGTCATAAAATCCCAGCCCGAGAGCCGAGCATACCGCAAGCAGTATCCACATATTTTACCGCTCTAATCCATTAAACATTACCCATTCAACATTAAACATTCTTTAAAGCTCCTCCGGCGCAAACGCAGCAGGGCGCTTCAACGTCTCTATCGTTTCCTTGCCGAAGCAATCCGTCCAGCTTACAACAACCGGAGCATCCGCTGTCGATGCCTTCGCGCGGAAGAGTTGGAATTTACGGGGATGTTGATAGCCCTTGTTCTCTACCTGATTGAGCCATATGGTGTTGCGCACCATATACGATGCAACGTAAAGAGGATTTTCTTCTGTCACGATTTCCACCGGAAGTTCCTTGCCGTTTTCGGTGATTGTGAGTTTTCCCTTTGGATCCCAAGCCCAAAGATTCACATAA
>DAWBVG010000134.1:0-4254 GCA_052279865.1 Muribaculaceae bacterium | reverse complement strand
GTTTTCAAGAGACACCTCCACCGTATTCTTTCCGGGCACCATAACACCCGCCGGCACATTTATATAGAATGAATTGTAACCATATGCCCAGTTCCCGATCTTCCTGCCGTTCACAAAAACATTCGGATTGGACATCGCACCGTCAAACTCAAAAGTGAATACCTTCCCTGCTGTGTCGGGCACGTCTATCGTGGTCTTGTAATACCCCTTTCCGACATATGGGAGTCCGCCGGTCCTTCCCGTTTTCCAGGTAGCCTCGGTTTCACCGTTCTGTTCCACCGTCACCTTCTGAAGGTCATTGGCGCGGTCGAACGGACCATAGATCGCCCAGTCATGAGGAACCGCCACGGGCTTCCAGTTTGTCTCGTCATGCGAGAACTCCCATTGTTTTAATTCAGAGCTGGTTCTCTGCGCGGAAGCGGCAAGAGAGAATGCCATTAATGGCAAGATCAAGGATTTTTTAATCATTGAGTTTTATGGTTATATATCTATATTTTATTCTATTGTATCAATCAGAATGCCTGCAGATCACATTCTTCCTACAAAGATACTAATATCTCACAAAAAAAGCAAACCTTTTACACATCGGCTTGCTTTTTTAATAATATTTATCAATTTGAATACCCAAGATGATCTTTTGGATTCTTTCCAGTTATCTGCCTAACCTTGTCGCGGCTATAATACTGCCTGATATTCGACACATCCATCGCGGCGGCATCAGCTATAAAGCAATCAAAACTTTTCAGCAAATCCGAAAGAGCCGTCATTGAGTTTTGAGTCTGCTGGCTATAAAGCGTTCCGCTCATGTTCATGTTGTCAAGCCTGCCTTGCAACGCCCCATTCACTCCCGAAATATCCTCCATCATCTTCATCTGTATATCCAGCAGCTCCGTTATCCCTATGTTTGTACAGTTAGAGCTTACCTGCTGCGGCAATGGCATTCCCGCTTTTGGGCGAAACATTATAACCCCATTGAACCGGCTCCATTCCTCTGCGATGTCATTGATATCCGCGCCCTCGGGAAGTGCACCTTCAGGAAAAAGCAACACACCTTTTGCAGATGCCCGCAGAATCCAGTCATACATCGAGATAAGCCGGTTGGTAAATTTCTGCTGGTCTATGATATCGCTCACAAAAGAATGGATCTCCCCGTCTATAAAAGGATACGCCTTAAATACAAACGGATGCCTACCATGCTTGTAAGGTGAGGGTCCGCTCCTCAACACATCTCCCCAAGGCGAAAGAAAATGACAATACCATTCCTCCTTCACTTCCCACTCCCGCTTTTCATCCTCTTTCGCATCAGGCGCATCCTCACAAGGAATCACATAATAGCGTCCGGTGCGCATATCATGACAGCGATAATACCGTCTGTATTCTCGACTCCACACCTCAATCACACGATTGCCTCTCCCCTCCCTATCGCCATAGATTCTGCTCAGACGCAAGTAATCCTCAGCATTTCCGGCAAATGCAGCGCACAGCGAATTGAAATCCATATCATGAATCTCACCGATAATATTCACATCCCAATTCCTGAAATCCCGCGAATCGGTATCACAAAAGAAATCATCCGGACTTACAAAATCCGTCCAGCAATCAATCCGTCCGCCCTTCTTTCCATACCATTTCCTATGCACAGCCAATCCTCCGATAAGGAAATCCTCCATCGTGCGGGCATACATCTCCTCCATTCTGTTCAGCTCCATATTGTAATCTAAAAGCCGTTGCATGGTTGGCGCCTCCGGATCCTCCATAAAATCATTAGCCTCATATTGTGGAGGAGAATATCTGTTTCTGAAAACGCCAAGCACATTCCTCACCAGACGACGTATTAGATTGTTTTTCAAAGGCACGTTTCCCTGGCTGCGTATGAAATCCTCCTCCCGCATCCGCTCGCCGTCAACCTCAATCATATCGCCCCATTGATCTCCATACGTAAATCTTTTACTTCTTTCACGTTCCTTCCTGAAATCGGCAAAACCCTCCCAACAGCTCATCGCACGTGCCAGCAGCTCCACATTCTTCGGAAATTCTTTTCTTATCATTTCTCCTTTTTTATAGCAATTATGGCGCAAATTTATCTTCCCCGCAAAGCTCGTTTGTTATATCTATTGATTTTTTTAGTATCTTTGTAAGTTGAAAAGAACTTGTCCGAAATTGATTATGTCAGAAAACACTAATATCTCTTCCACCTCCTCTCCTGAAAATCGTCCCTGCGCGCCAGGCGTGCGTCCTGACGTGCTCAATTATGATGATATCGTAAAGATGGCGCCGGCGCTTGCAAAGCATCGCAAATTTGTTGAAAGCGCGCTCCATCTCGTAGGTCTCGACGAAGTCAACGCCATCCACGGAAGATACTGTTATTCCACAGGAGTGGAGTTTTCACACCATCTTGTCGAAGACGAATTCAAATTCAAACTCCGCATCGACAACGAGGAAGTACTTTCCCGTTTTCCCGACGGCGCGTTCATCACGGTTTCCAACCACCCTTACGGCGGCATGGATGGAATCCTGCTTCTGCACATTGTCGGTAAATATCGCACAGATTACCAGGTAATGGTGAATATGGTTCTTAATAACATATCCGCCATGCGCCCGTCATTTATAGCCGTCGATCCCATCAAGACAGACGATCCCGAGAAAAAAGCCGTGACCATGCAGGGCATACGTCGTGCCATAGCCCACGTCCGCTCCGGTCACCCCCTCGGCTTTTTCCCCGCCGGCGCCGTTTCCAAGATCGACAAATCCCTTCACATCCGCGACCGCGAATGGCAACCAACAATCACGCGCCTTATCCAGCAACTGAAAGTGCCCGTGATTCCCATTTATTTCCATGGACACAACTCCACATTCTTCAACATTCTCGGTCTCATCGACTGGCGTCTTCGCAGCGCCCGTCTCCCCAAAGAGATCTTCAACAAGCGAAACAAGGAAGTCCACGTATCGATAGGCGAGCCCATATCAGTAGAGAAGCAGCAGGAATTCCCCGATGCCGACTCTCTCGGCGCATATCTCCGCGAGCAAACCTACAGCCTCTCCCGCCTCCCCTGATCCTCCTTCCGCTCCTTGTTCCCCATCCTCCCCTCTCTTCCTCCTTTAGCTCTCTTCTTCCCTTTCCTCTTCTCCCCCCTTCCCCCTCCCTTCTTTTCTCTCTCCGCCCCTTTGTTGTCTCTCCTTTTTTACTGTGCTGAGGCGGAAGCCGAAACCCAAACCCAGGCGCAAGCCGAAATCCAATAAAATCAATTTGATTATGGCTCTTCAAGCCCAAGACATACCGGCAGAAGTTGCTTCTGCCAAGCAGCGATTCTCAATCATTGGAAACTCGCCGGCGCTTATACGCGCCATCGCGAGAGCAATCCGCGTCGCTCCCATTGATCTCTCCGTCCTCGTCACCGGCGAAAGCGGAGCCGGAAAGGAATTCTTTCCCAAGATAATCCATCAATTCGGAGCGCGCAAACATAAAAAATATATCGCAGTAAACTGCGGCGCCATACCCGAAGGAACCATCGATTCCGAGCTTTTCGGACACGAAAAAGGCTCTTTCACCGGAGCCATTTCTGCGCGCAAAGGCTATTTCGAGGAAGCCGACGGAGGCACCATATTCCTTGATGAAGTCGCCGAATTGCCACTGACAACCCAGGCGCGTCTTCTCCGCGTGCTCGAAACCGGAGAATTTCTAAAAGTAGGATCATCTACGGTTCAGAAAACCAACATACGCATTGTCGCCGCAACCAACGTAGATCTTATAAAAGCTGTGGAGAAAGGTAAATTTCGTGAAGACCTCTATTACCGCCTATCCACAATCCGCATAGACGTCCCCAACCTTCACGACAGAGGAGACGACATAAGGCTCCTCACCCGCAAATTCGCAGCAGATTTCGCTGAGAAATACATGACCAAGCCCATATCTTTCTCAGAAGATGCCTACCGCGCAATGCTCGTTTACCGATGGCCCGGAAATGTCCGACAGCTCAAAAATTTTGTCGAGCAGTTCGCTCTCTTTGAAGCAGGTGAAGAGATTTCTCGTCAACTTGTTTTGGAAGCCCTTCCCCTCGACCGCACCGCCACATCCTCACTCGTAAAATCAGGTAAACCCGTCAATTACGAAGCTGAGCGCGAAATGCTATGGCAACTTATGCTCGGCATGAAAGCCGAAATTGCCGAATTGAAAGCCGCCCTTTCCAACCGCGACTCCGACCTCTCCCACGACCGCAATTCAGATCGTGCCGGACATAGTTCAGACCTTACCAC
>DAWBVG010000133.1:0-2260 GCA_052279865.1 Muribaculaceae bacterium | reverse complement strand
GCGAGGATGGTATCGGCGGGCGAGATAGCGATGAAAATTTTGTCGAATCGGATTCCGGAAAGTTTACCGAAGGAACATATCATATAGTATTTGACAAAAACAACAAAACTGCGAAGTTCTCTCAGTTAGCACCTAAGGATTTCTATAATGTCATGCCAACCGGTGTCAAAGATGTTGCAGCTGGTGAAAGGAGCATAGTCGGAATATATACGCTTCAAGGCATTCGTATTCCTGACAATGTTTCAATCTCTTCCGGATTATATATCGTCAAATACAATGATGGGACATCATCTAAAATTCTCAAACGATAATCCGTTTTCTCAATGAAAAAGTTTATATTACGATATTTGTTCCTGATATTGCTTATTATCGGATCTCCGTTTTATGCAACATTGGGAATGGCAGCGGAAGATTCGAATTTCGCTGATATAGATCTTAAAGACTCTTGGAAGTTTGCATTTGCTCCTGATGTCAACGCTTATACCGTTGAATTTGACGATTCATCGTGGGAATCTGTCATGGTGCCTCACACCTGGAATGGAGAAGATGGTCAGGATGGCGGAAACAATTATAGAAGAGGTGAAGCCTGTTATCGGAAGACTGTTATGATTCCTGAGTCTTATAGTGGAAAACGTCTGTATATGGATTTTGGGGCTGTCAATACAATAGCCACGCTATATGTAAACGGCACATTTGTCGGTTCGCATACCGGCGGTTATTCCCGTTTTGGCTTCGATATTACCGGTTTTGTGAAATTTGGTGAAGAAAATCTTCTTGCTGTTGTTGTCAATAACAGCAAAGAGATTCAGTGCCCTCCGCTTTCGGGAGACTTCACGATGTATGGCGGTCTGACAAGAAACGTTTCATTACGTGTCAAAAATAATATTCATTTCCTCCCTTTGGAAAAGATCAGCTCTGAATTTCTGAATTCTGAAATATCTGTGGCAAATTCCGGAGTGGAAGTCAAAATCACGGATGTTTCAGAGGCAGGAGCCACAGTTAGTATCGGCGCGAATGTCTTAAACTCATCGGAATCCGATTCAAAAATTCAGATAAATGCGACACTGAAGGATGCCGACGGCAATATTGTTGCGCAAGGCAGCGGTGAAGAAACTGACATTGCTGCGGGGGAAGCGGTAAGTACGAAGAAAATAACGATTGATGTATCGAATCCTCATCTATGGAACGGTAAGGCTGACCCTTACCGTTATACTCTTGACATAGAGTTGAAGAACGGCAGCTTGTCCGTCGACAGGATTACGCGTAAAATAGGATTTAGATATTGTTCTATAGACAGGGACAAAGGTTTTTATCTTAATGGTAAAGCATATCCATTGCGCGGCATAGCTATCCATGATCAGGTCAAAGACAAAGGACGTGCGTCAAGCGACGAGGATCGTAAACGTGATCTTGACATCATGCTTGAGACCGGTGCTAATTTTTTGCGTCTTGCACACTATCAGCATGCCGACTTCACATATGATTATCTCGATGAAAAGGGAATCATATGCTGGGCTGAGATTCCCGTAGTCAATGAAATCCCCACAACCGAAGAGGATTATCTATGTTTCCGGCAGAATGCTTCGTCTCAAATGTATGAGCTGATAAGACAGCTTGAGTGGCATCCGAGCATTGCAGTGTGGGGTGTCTGCAACGAGATCCGCAATAATCAGCCTTCCGGCACGGAAAATACAGTGCCATTGGTGCAACATCTTGTAGACCTTGTCCATTCTGAGGATTCCACACGCCCTGCGGTATTGGCAGCCAATTATAATTCTCCTGAAAACAAACTTGTAGATGCCTATTCGATGAACAGATATCTTGGATGGTATGGTTCTACATACGGAGAGATAGGACCTCATCTTGATACATTCTATTCAGAAACAACGCTTCCGGCAGTAGGAATGTCCGAGTATGGCGCAGGGGCAAATACCAGGCACCATGTTCTTCCCGTCAGCCAGCCGGAGGCGGGGGGAACATGGCATCCGGAGGAGTATCAGAATGAATTTCACGAAGCTTATCTTCAAGCTATCAATGAACGTCCCTATCTTTGGCAGACATCTGTATGGGCGGGCTTTGACTTTGCTGCAGATTCAAGAAATGAGGGAGAACAGCCCGGTATCAACGATAAAGGACTTGTGACACATGACCGTGCAGTCAAAAAGGATGCATTCTATCTTTACAAGGCGGCATGGAATAAGGAAGACCCTGTGCTTTATATCACCTCCCGCAGATATACAGATCCCAAGTTATTATCAAT
>DAWBVG010000132.1:0-2542 GCA_052279865.1 Muribaculaceae bacterium | reverse complement strand
ATGTTCAATACTCTTAATTCTCTATATGGATTGTTCCTTATCCATAACGACAAGGCATTGGAATCTTTGGAGAAATTCATCTCGATGATGCGGTATATGCACACCACCTCAACCAAAGATATGGTTCCGGTAAAAGAAGAAGCTGACTATATTAGGCAATATGTCGCACTTCAATCTCTTCGACTTAATGATAAGACTCATGTCAAGCTTGAAATCGAAATTGAAAACAATGATCTCAAATTGCCTCCGATGCTGCTTGTAACATTTGTTGAGAACTGTTTCAAACACGGAGTGTCGCCTGTGGAGAATAGTGACATCATAATTACCATGCGGGAGAAAGACGGCGTCCTTGAATTCACAACTTCCAACCGCATCTTTCCGGCAAAAAGAATTGGAGAACATCTCGGGATCGAGAATTGCCGAAGAAGGCTTGATCTTGTTTTTCCTCATCGTCATAACATCGAAATAACCAACGACAGTCAGACTTTCAAAGTTCGACTTGATATAAATCTAATCAAAAAACCATAAACAGATGATTAAATGCATTGCAATTGATGACGAACCGATCGCACTCAGCATAATCCGTGAGCATTGCAAAAGATTCGGAGACCTGGATCTCGAATGCTTCACATCGCCGATAGAAGGAATGGAAAGAATAAATTCCGTCAAACCTGACATCGTCTTCCTTGACATAGAAATGAATTCTCATAATGGAGTTGAATTGGTTCAACAATTGCCTCCCGGCTGCTGCCTGATATTCACGACAGCCTATGCTCAATATGCTTTGGAAGGTTTCAACCTTGATGCAGTGGATTTTCTTCATAAACCTATTTTCTATCCACGCTTCGAAAAAGCAATAAGGAAAGCATTGAAATGGATTGATCACAATGCAACAACAGGGAGCGGACGATCTACACTCACGCTAAAAGTGGAACACAAAAACGTCGTGATCGATATTGATGACATCAACTATATAGAAGCGATGGACAATTATGTGAAAGTATTCCGTAAAACCCAGCCAATGGTTCTATCACAAATCACAATGAAAGAAATGGAGGCAATGTTACCAACCGAAAGGTTCTCACGACTTCATCGTTCATTTATTGTGAATCTTGATGCTATTGATAAATTTTCAAACAGACAAGTCTTCATACGAAACATGGACCGACCGATTCCGGTTGGGAGAAAATATACAGAATCATTCAGAAATTTATATAACATATTCAAATCAAAAGAACAATGAAAAGATTATCTATGATTTTGCTGGCAGCCCTCATGGCTGCAGCCACAGGTGTGATCTATGCCGGAACACCTATCACACAATCCCAGTTACCCAAAGCTGCCCAAACATTTCTTGCCAAGCATTTCCCCGGAGACAAAGTAAGAAAAGCTGAGAAAGAACAGGCACGCAGAGGAATGGAATATGAAGTGGATATGACAAGCGGTGCAGAAATTGATTTCCGCGACAATGGTGATTGGAAAGATGTAAAGGCTGCCAAGGGCAAAACTGTACCTGCTGCAATCGTACCATCTGCCATTGCAAAATATGTTGCAAAGAATTTTGCAGGACAATCAATAGTCGAAATTTCACGTAAGCGTGGAGGATATGAGGTTGAGCTCTCCAATGGAACGGAACTTAAGCTGACCGAGGATGCAAAACCAATGCCAGCTCGTCAAGGTGGCGGTCATCGTCCTCGTTGATGATTCCAGTCTTATCATATATTAAATACAAAACGCCTCGCGATTTTTTCGCGAGGCGTTTTGCATTATAAAATAGATTCGGATTATTCCTTGGATTCAGCCATTTCAACTCTCTCTTCTGAACGAACAAGTTTTCTCAGAATCCGCCTTATGGTCTTCCATTTCGGGAAAATAGCCCAGGGTCTGACCGGACTGTAACTTACAAGAATCAAGACCAAAGACACGAGCCCGACAATCAGAAGCCAGCCATAGATTTCTTTCATGGATACGATCAGTGCCTGCATTTGAACGAGTCCGAAAAGCTGTCCGAGGGGAGCATGAACAGTATCCGGATTCATGTCGGTGATAGATGAACTAAGAAAAGCCGCATTTTTTGCCATAGTGTGTCGGAGAAATTCCCCTATTACAGCCGGTCCGAATGTAGCACCCATCACAGCTCCCGTGAATCCGTTTAGTGTCAAAGCCTGGGGAAATACCTGAAACGGTAGACCACTCTGCACTATGGAAGTCAGATAAACAATCGAGATAATGACTGAAGCCGCTCCCCTGAAAAACAAGGGTAGGAAAAGCATCTCTTTCTCCACTCCATAATCAATGAGGAAATAAAAATAAGCCAGATATAGGATTGCCAGAGCAAATCCTATTGCAGTCATGGTTTTATATCTCCATTTTCTCAACGCAAAAGTAAAATATGTAAAACCGCAACCCGCTACAATTCCGATGAAGACATACCAATTGAGATCAATAAGGTTCGTTTCATCGAATCCTAATATATTTGCGGCATAACTGTGTTCGAATACATGTTCGGTCGCCAACATTGTAAAGAACACAAGATAGATAC
>DAWBVG010000131.1:0-3538 GCA_052279865.1 Muribaculaceae bacterium | reverse complement strand
TTTTTTTTTTTATTTTTTTTTTTTATTTTGTTTTTTGTTTTATTTTTTTTGTTATAGGTTATAGTGTATAGGTTAAAGGTAAGAGGTGTAAGGGAAGAGGTAAGAGGTAAAAGGTAAAGAATTGAGGGAAATAAATTATGTTTTATAACATCATATCGCGGATTTTTTGTAATTTTGCAGATTGAAAACAAATAAGGTATGCAGAATATAAGAAATATAGCGATTATCGCGCATGTCGACCATGGCAAAACAACACTGGTCGACAAGATGCTTCTCGCCGGTCATCTTTTCCGCGAGAACCAGAACGCCGGAGAATTAATCCTCGACAACAACGATCTGGAGCGCGAGCGCGGCATAACAATCCTTTCCAAGAACGTATCAATAAATTATAAAGGCACAAAGATCAATATTATAGACACTCCGGGACACGCCGATTTCGGTGGCGAGGTTGAACGCGTGCTCAATATGGCGGACGGCTGTCTCCTTCTTGTGGATGCATTCGAAGGACCTATGCCGCAGACGCGTTTCGTGCTTCAGAAAGCCATCCAGATGGGACTCAAACCGGTGGTGGTGATAAATAAAGTTGACAAACCCAACTGTCGTCCTGATGAAGTGAACGAGATGGTATTTGATCTTATGTTTAATCTTGATGCCACAGAGGATCAACTTGACTTCCCGACTATTTACGGATCAGCAAAGCAGAACTGGATGTCGACCGACTGGCGTGAACCCAAAGAGGATATCACTGCCGTGCTTGATGCCATCATAGAGAATATACCCGCTCCAACTCAGATAGAGGGTGATCCCCAGATGCTTATCACGAGTCTTGATTTTAGCAACTATGTGGGTAGAATTGCTGTGGGTCGTGTGCATCGAGGCACAATCCGCGAAGGACAGGAACTGGGTCTTTGTAAAAAAGATGGCACTGTGACTCGCCAGCGTGTGAAAGAGCTTCATACTTTCGAAGGAATGGGTCGAAAGAAAGTGCAGGAGGTATCAAGTGGAGATATTTGTGCTATCGTAGGTCTTGAAGATTTTGAGATCGGAGACACGCTAACCCTCTTTGATAATCCCGAGCCGCTTCCCCGCATTGCAATTGACGAGCCAACAATGTCAATGACATTTACAATCAATGATTCTCCTTTCTTCGGTAAGGATGGTAAATATGTGACATCGCGCCATATCAATGATCGTCTTGAAAAAGAACTTGACCGCAATCTCGCGCTTCGTGTAGAAAAGGGAGTGAATGAAGATAAGTGGACTGTGTTTGGCAGGGGTGTGTTGCATCTCTCCATCCTCATCGAGACAATGCGTCGCGAAGGATATGAACTCCAGGTGGGACAACCGCAGGTGATCATAAAGGAGATTGATGGAAAAAAATGTGAACCGATTGAAGCTCTCTCCATAAATGTTCCAGAGGAATACTCATCAAAAGTTGTGGATATGGTGACTCGCCGCAAGGGTGAGATCGTATCTATGGACACCCGCAATGATCGTATCGATATAGAATTCCATATTCCTTCAAGAGGTATAATCGGCTTGCGAAACAATGTGCTGACAGCTACTGCCGGAGAGGCTATAATGGCTCATCGTTTCCTTGAATATCAGCCTTGGAAAGGGGATATCGAGCGTCGCACAAACGGTTCGCTTATTGCCATGGAGGCAGGCACTGCCTATGCGTATGCTATCGATAAGCTTCAGGATCGCGGTCGCTTCTTCATCTTCCCGCAGGAGGATGTATATGCCGGACAGGTTGTAGGAGAAAATGCCAAGGACAACGATATCGTTGTTAACGTCACCAAATCCAAGAAACTGACAAACATGCGTGCTTCCGGAGCTGATGACAAAGCTAAGATTGTGCCTCCGGTGGTGTTCTCTCTTGAAGAAGCTCTGGAATATATAAAGGAAGATGAATATGTGGAGGTGACTCCCAATCATATCAGGTTGAGGAAGATCATTCTTGACGAGAATGAGCGTAAACGCGCCAACCGCAGTTGAACCATTGTGACTTACAGGGCGTTATAAAGACAAAGAAGACGTTCGGCTCCAGATGGCGCGAAGCCTCTTTGAGAGAGCGGCTTGTAAGTATTATCAATAATAAATAAATTAAAAAAGACCTCGGGAGTGCTCTCGAGGTCTTCGTTATCCCGGTCTATCAAAAAAAATATTGCGCCCTTTATAAGAACTATGAATGGCCGGGTGTGGGAATGTTGGTGTTTATCCGTTGGTAGTGCCTATGATATCATTGAAAGTTCCGATAGAGAACAGCCACCATACGAGGATAAATATCAGAATAATGATTCCGAGCCATAACCATAATCTATTGGTTTTGGCGGTTCCATTGTTTTTACGGATTTTGCCTTCGGCTTTGAGCCCTTCAGCCTGAGGAGCCACGTAGCCTTCGCGGGCTTCACGAATCTCCCTTTTAACGTTAGATTCGTTTTCTCTGATGTGTTTTTCCTTTGTATCCATAACCTTAATTGTTTATTTACATATTAAACAATATACGGCTGCAAAAGGTTTATGGAATTCAGGTCTTATTCTCGAATGATCCAGTTTAGGTTGAGCATCAGGGTAGATGCGGATTTATGTGGCATGGCGTAAGACACTCCGAATCCGAAATTACTTACTCTTATTCCTCCTCCTAAAGAAAAACCGGAGAGGAAATTGCGTTGATAAGCCGACATGTCGGTTCGTGTCTTATAGTTGTATCCAATAGCGAGATAGAACTTCTCGGAAGGGGAATATTGCAAACCGAATACAAGATGACGGAAAAGGTCTGTAAAGAAACTTGATTTGATCTGCTGTCTTTTGTCGGGATCGTTACTATCGTGTGAATAGTATGGAAGTTTCCAGCGTGTAAGATGCCACGCATTGATGGAAAGCTGAAACGCGGAGTTTCCGAGCGTCTGCATATACCCAAGACGAAAGTCAAAAGGCAAACGATTGTATGCCGAGTCAAAACGTTTCACTTGTCCGCCCATATTGGTAAGGACTGCCGACAGTGACATATCATTCTCCTCATTATAATAGTTGATGCCGACATCTACAGCCATCGCAAATGCAGTGTATTGCTCGTAATTGCTGTATATCATGCGGTAGCTTACACCGCCTCGCAACCTTTCGGTTATGTCGTGGGAATATGTGCCCTCAAAAACGATATCCTGAGGAGTGAATGAACCTGTTGGTGTTCCATCCTGAAGGTATCCGTCGAATGCTCCATAATTGAGATATCTTATTCCGGCAACCCATGCGCCCCTTTCACCTGCCGGCATCCCAAAACGCACTCCTCCAAAATTTCCTGAACCCATATAATGCATATATGATGCGGCAGCCTGATATCCGATTTCAGGACCAAGCAAAGCCGGATTCTGGTCAACGAGTAAGATATCATTGTCGATTAGAGCTGAATTGACACCACCTAAGGCGTAGGTATGTGATGAAACAGGGATATCCAGAAAACCGTATCCCGAAGAGGTGTTTTGTGCTTCTGCCGAAAGGACGGATCCGGCGGAAACGAGGACGCATAAATATATTT
>DAWBVG010000130.1:0-2781 GCA_052279865.1 Muribaculaceae bacterium | reverse complement strand
CCGTACCTTTTACCTATTACTGCTAACCTTCAACCAACATCATGTCTAAAGAAAATATTTTCGAAGGCTGGGACAAACAAACCATTAAGAAATACCAGCACTGGCAGATGCGCACGATTCTCGTTTCGATGATCGGCTATGCCATTTATTATTTCGTTCGCAAGAACTTTTCCATCGCGATGCCCGGACTTACAGCCCAGTATGGCATCTCCAACACGAGTTTTGGTATCGTTATCGGTATCGGCTCTTTAATCTATGGACTGTCGCGTTTCATCAACGGATTCGTTGTTGACCGCTTCAGCGCTCGCATCATTATGGCGATAGGTCTTCTGCTCTGCGCCCTCTCCAACCTTGCTTTCGGTTTCGGTGTGAACATAAGCAGCTGGATCACGGGGACAGAAGCAGGTCCAGACTTTATCAATATGCTCGTAATGGTGATGGCTGTGACTATTATATGCAACCAGCTTTTCCAGGGTGTTGGATATCCACCTTGCGCACGACTACTCCCCTGCTGGATCCATCCTTCTCAGCTTGCCACCAAGATGTCGATATGGAACACTTCCCATTCTATCGGTGCGGCACTTGCAGTTGTGGTGTGCGGCTATATCATGGGAACCATGGGTACAGACCTCAGTTCTGACCAGAGCATAATTGCACGTATTGCAGCCAACCTGAATCTCGATCCATCCAATCAAGAGCATCTTAAAACAATCATGAGCTATGCTCAGCACTGGGATGCATGGAGATATTGCTTCTGGATTCCGGCTGGTATAGCAGTCTGCGGTGCTATCTGGCTATATGTCGGACTACGCGATGATCCCCGTTCAGTAGGTCTGCCTGAGCTTCCCGGCACAAAAACAGGTAAAAGCGACAACGCTTCGACAAAGAATGTGTCTCGTAAAGATTTCCTCAAAGTCATGGTCTGGACAAACCGTTGGATCTGGACACTCTGCATCGCAAATATTTTCGTTTACGTGATGCGTATGGGTATCCTTGACTGGGGACCGAAATTCCTCACTGAGGCACGCAATATGAGCATCGAGGATGCAGCCTGGTCAGTGGGTGTATTTGAGATTTTTGCTATCGTTGGCACAATCGGCGCCGGCTGGGCAACGGACCACATATTCAAAGGGAAAGCCCACCGTATGTGTCTCGTCTGCATGACATGCGCAGTTATCTTCATGAGCATCTTCATCTTTATGCCCGGACTTCCGGTAATCGTATCGATCATCATTCTTGCAATGGCTGGTTTCTTTATCTATGGTCCGCAGGCTCTTATCGGAATCGCCTCTGCAAACCACGCCACTAAAGAGGCTTCAGCAACAGCCAATGGTCTTGCCGGAATCTTCGGTTATGTCGGCTCATTCCTCTCAGCCATCGGTATCGGTATTGTTGCTGACCACTGGGGATGGAACATGGTGTTCTATATCATCATCGGTGTCGGTTGTCTCGGTGCCATCACATTCCTCACCATGTGGCTTGCTCCACGCGATGGTTATGAACGTTCCAATAAGTTCTACGCTTCTCTTGAAGCAAAAGCTCGCGAAGTAAGCAAGATTGAAGGTAACGTCACAAACGATGATTCAGATATCTAATCTGCTCGCAGCATAGATATTTCCCAATAAAATAGAAATCTTACAATGGAATTCAATAAATATCATTCTCCGTTCAGCCACGATGAACTTATGGCAAAATGCCGCAAAATAAAACATGTGGCACTCGATATGGACGGCACAATATATCTTGGAGCAAAACTATTCCCATATACCCTCGGTTTTTTGAAAGACCTCGAGGATATGGGTATCAAATATTCTTTCCTCACTAACAATCCAACCAAGAGCGTTGCCGATTATCTTACAAAAATTGAGAAACTTGGTATCAAAGCCACCCCGGAAGAGATGTATACCTCTTCCGTGGCTGCGATCGATTACCTGCGCGACAAGATGCCCGAAGCCAAACGCCTTTTTGTGGTAGGCACTCCGAGCATGGAAGAGGAATTCCGCAAAGCGGGATTCGAACTTCTTCCTGATGATCCGGATCAGAAACCCGATTGTCTCGTTGTTGCGTTCGACACTACCCTCACCTATCCAAAGCTATGCCATGCATCATGGCTTGCAGCAGAAGGTGTACCATATATCGCTACAAATCCAGACCGTGTTTGTCCTACAGATCTGCGCACAATTCTCGTAGATTGTGGCTCGCTTTGCAAATGTATCGAACATGCCACCGGTCGCAAACCGGATGCAGTGATCGGGAAACCGAATCCCGATATGCTTTCGGGAATATGTTTCCGTGAAGGTCTGAAGCCGGAGGAAGTTGCAATGTGCGGCGACCGCATTTACACAGATGTCGCAACAGCACGTAATGCAGGTTCTCTTGGTGTGCTTGTCCTTTCAGGGGAGACAACGCTTCAGACAGCGATGGAATCCGATCCTCAGCCTGACATCACGGCTGAGAACATTGCTGAATTCTGTGAGCTTCTCAAGGAATCACATAATTAATGTTGAATGTGAAATGTGAAATGTGAAATTAACATTATCTCGATAATTAATGCTAAATGTGTAATTAACATTGTCTCGATAATTAAACATTCAACATTAAAAATTAAACATTAAAAAATAGATTACCTCTCATAATTTTCATTAGTTTTAATAGTTATCATCATCATTTATGAACTGCAGATCCATAACTTTACTATTCGCAGCAATAGTATCAATGATCACTGTTACTGACCTTGCAGCCCGCAATGTCAAGATTGACACCGACAATTCGTCGATAGTT
>DAWBVG010000129.1:0-1869 GCA_052279865.1 Muribaculaceae bacterium | reverse complement strand
ACTTATAAACTTCAACTTTACGCTTGCGAAAGTTGAATAATAGATAATTAAGTGTTTTTTTCATTTCTTCAAAAGGTATAACGTTTTACACCTCCAACGGTTCATTTGGCAGTATAAAGGAATCTCTTGATAGAACGTTTCGGTGTTTTCTCAAATTCGTTGGGCATCAACACTATTTTAGCAATTCTCTCATAAGGAGCCACAAGTTTGTTGAGCTCAGCCCGCATTTTCTCCAACGTTGGATCCATATCATGCACGGAGACATCGAACCTGTCGAGAGCATCATAGTCAGGATAGACCAATGCTACAAGCTTGCCATCACGCTCCACAACAAGACTCTCTGCGACAAACGGCATATTGTTGAGCTTCGCCTCTATTTCCTCGGGGTAAATGTTCTGTCCCGATGCCGAGAGTATCATCGTCTTGGAACGACCGCGCAGGAACAACGTTCCGTCAGCGGAACGCGTGCCCATATCGCCGCTTTTCAGCCAGCCATCCTCATCGAAAACCTGCGCCGTGGCATCCGGATTCTTATAGTATCCCTTCATCACATTGGTTCCCTTCACGCAGATCTCACCCGGTATGTTCTCGGGGTCTTCCGATAAAATCTTTGATTCCATTGTAGGAAGTGTCCTACCTGAGCTACCGGGTATAAACTCACGCCAAGGAGTGTAAGAGATCAGTGGTCCGCATTCCGTCATGCCGTAACCGACGGTGAACGGGAATTTGATTTTATGCAGGAAATCCTCAACCTCATGGTTCAAGGGAGCGCCCCCAACAATCACCTCCTCAAACTCTCCACCGAAAGCATCCACAAGCTTCTTACGGATCTTGGAGTAGATGAAATTATCGAGCAACGGCACGGCAAGAGTCCATCTTACCGAACCCTTGGTGAGCATCGGCAGAATCTGATTCTTATAGATTTTCTCAAGAATCAGAGGGACACATATCACCAGATTTGGTTTCACCTCCTGAAGGGCTTTGAGCAATATACGTGGTGAAGGTGTCTTGCCAAGCAATGTGATATGCGAACCAACTGCAAGGGGCGTGAGCA
Organism: Muribaculaceae bacterium; assembly: GCA_052279865.1. Taxonomy (GTDB): domain Bacteria; phylum Bacteroidota; class Bacteroidia; order Bacteroidales; family Muribaculaceae; genus Lepagella. Next base: position 815 of record DAWBVG010000129.1, on the reverse strand, counting down.
TGTCGAACGCGCAACCATAAGCGTGTGCCAACGGCAGGAATGAGAGGGCACGCGAACTGCGGAAATGCAACTGTGTGTCGCGACCGAAACAGACATTTCCAGCAAGGTTCTCACCTGTCAGCATCACCCCCTTTGAAAAGCCCGTGGTGCCCGACGTATAATTGATCTCTGCAACTTCCGAATTGGAGCGATCCGCATAGTGCACATCTTCTGAAGTGTATCCTTTCGGATATTGTCTGCGGAACCTACGTTTCAACAACCTTTGATTACGTGACAGTTCTTCTCCTCGCTTCTCATACAGCAATTCCCAGTTTTCCATACGGAGCACACCCTTTACCTTTAATAGTTTTTCCGGCTCCATCTGTTCCCAGATAGATCCCGAAACAAACAACAGGTCTGCACCGGAGTGATTAACAATATGTGTAATATCTACCGGATTGAACTCAGAGAGTATAGGCACAATGACAGCGCCATAGGTGATGGTTGCCATATAGACCATTACCCATTCAGGAGAGTCTTTGCCACAGAGAGCGATCTTCGCCCCCTTCTTCACCCCACTCGATTTATAGAAGAGATGGATCATGGCTATATACTGCGCCAGATCCCCATATGTCATGGTTTTGCCTGTAACATAATTCGACAATGCCGGCAAATCCCAGTTCTCTATGAAACTCTTCTCATATATCTTTATAAAATTATCAATCTTTATCTCCATTATATGTAATGTGTAATGTGAAATGTGTAATGTTAAATGCGGGATACTTAATGTACTACGTGGAATGTTTAGAAGCTGTTTAAAAATAAAAGTTAAATTT
>DAWBVG010000128.1:0-5193 GCA_052279865.1 Muribaculaceae bacterium | reverse complement strand
TTGGTGATCCGCCTGGGGCTCGAACCCAGGACCCCAACATTAAAAGTGTTGTGCTCTACCAGCTGAGCTAGCGAATCATCGTTTTACCTTGAGGTTTGTCCCTCAAAAGCGATGCAAAATTACAACTTATTTTTGAAACCACCAAATATTTCTTAAAAAATTTTTCAATTCCCCCTCTTTTTTCGTAATTTTGCACTGAAAGATGATTTCATACCCCCTATAGCAGCGGTTTCCGCACCTAAAAAACATAATATGGATATTTCAGTAGTAATACCTTTATATAACGAAGAAGAGTCTCTGCCCGAACTCGCGCAATGGATCGAACGCGTCATGAACGCAAACGGCTTCTCTTATGAGATTATTTTTGTAAACGACGGCTCAACCGCCCGCTCCATGCGTGTGATCCACGAACTCGCAGAAAAGAATCCTGCAATCCATGCCATTTCATTCTCCCGCAATTATGGCAAGTCTCCCGCTCTAAACTCGGGGTTCCGTCGGGCTGAAGGCGACGTGGTGATAACAATGGATGCTGACCTGCAGGACAGCCCGGATGAAATTCCGGAACTTTACCGCATGATCACGGAAGAAGGCTATGACCTTGTGTCGGGATGGAAGAAGAAACGTTACGACCCTCTCTCAAAAACAATCCCTACAAAACTCTTCAACGCCACTGCCCGCAAGGTAAGCGGCATTAAGAATCTTCATGATTTCAACTGCGGACTCAAAGCTTATCGCAACGAGGTGATAAAACACATTGAGGTCTATGGCGACATGCACCGCTATATCCCGTATCTTGCAAAAAATGCCGGCTATAAAAAGATCGGTGAAAAGGTTGTGCATCATCAGGCGCGGAAATACGGTCATACAAAGTTTGGTCTTGACCGTTTTGTAAACGGGTATCTTGACCTGGGAACACTATGGTTCCAGTCGAAGTTCGGCATCAAGCCCATGCATATATTCGGACTCCTCGGATCCCTCATGTTTCTTATCGGATTCATAGCAGTGGTCACGGTGTTGATATTGAAGATTATCTCGATGAATTCTTCTTCCTACCATTTCTATGTCACCAATTCGGTATATTTCTACCTTTCACTGGCATTCATGGTGCTCGGAGTCCAGTTTTTCTGCACCGGACTCATAGGAGAATTGATCACCCGCAACTCTGCGGAAAGAAACAATTATCTCATTGCTGAAGAATTCTAAAAAACGCATTATTTTGATCTGCAAATCTTCAAATAAGAATAACGTCAAACCAACGGGTCTTCTCCGGTTTTTATTGGGAGCGATAATGTTGTTCGGATTCCTCTCATGGGGCTGCTCAAGCGAGGAATGTCTGCAAAACAGGAATGCCCTTCCCCTTGCGGGCTTTTACAATTCATTCGACTCCAAACAGACTGTATCCATAGATTCTCTTGAAGTCTATGGAGTCGGCGCGCCAGGTGATTCCATCCTCTCCCCCGGCATTCAACCTCTTTCTCAGCTCTATCTACCCTTCCGGCTTGATTCCGACACCACGAAATACGTATTCCGTTATCTTCATAAGGAGCTGGCGCAACAAAATATCGTCGACACCGTGACATTTATATATTCACGCGATCCGAGATTTGTATCATCAGCTTGCGGAGTCAGCTATGTGTTCGGCATCAAAGAGATCAAAACCACCGGGCTGCTCATCGATTCAGTGACATGCCCAATGGGTGAGATAACCAATATGGACTCCGAGAATCTCAACATCTATTTCCGCGTTTCCCAGCAATAATGACCCGATTAATAAAAATATTAGCCATACTCCTTTTTCCGGTGCTTTCCGCCTCGGCGCAGGAGATCGCAACCGATACCATCCCCACCGATTCTACATCCATAAGATTGCCGATAGACTCAGTGGCTGCCAAAATGCCGTCAGACTCCATAGCTCCAAAGACACCTCGGGTTCCGCGCAAATCTTCACCGGTGGATATCGACGACAATAAACCGGTAGAAACACTTCATTTCTATGACAAGCACGGAAACGCCCTCCCGGAACCGGTGCGCTTCCTTGCCGTGCTCGACACTGTTACGAAACCTAAATCCAAACCAATATATCCTATTTATAACGGTTGGACATTAGGTATTAACTTTGCTGACGCAATATTGATGGCGACAGGACAGAAACATGCAAGTTTCGATGTGTGGGCTGATGTGTCGTTGCACAACTGGTTTTTCCCCGTTGTGGAAGCCGGCGTTGGATTTGCCGACAATTCACCAGAGGATTCAAACTTCACCTACAAGACAAAACCTTCCTTCTACGCAAAGATAGGCATGAACTACAATTTCATGTATAAAAGCGATCCGGCATATCAGGTATTTGTTGGATTCAGGGTTGGCTTCTCAAGTTTCAAGTATGATGTCGACAATGTCAGCATCTCCAACGGATATTGGGATGAGACCCAGTCTTTCTCAATGAAAGGTTTGAAAGCTTCTGCTCTTTATGGAGAAATACTTGCGGGAATAAAGGTAAAGATAGTGGGTAATTTTTCACTTGGATGGAATGCCCGGTATCATATGAAGTTCAAGGTCAATTCAAAAACATCATCCACTCCCTGGTTCATCCCCGGATACGGAGCAAACTCTCCTTTCTCTTTCTCTCTGTCAGCCATTTGGAGGTTCGGACAGAACAAAATAGAACCGGATGCGTTAAATAAATAAAAAGTTGCATTCCGCATCTTTTTATAAACGTATTCTCTATGAAAACACTTAAACCATATCTGATTGCGGCTGCAGCATCTGCCGCATCTGTTGTTTCAGCTCCTCACGCAGGGGCATGTTCCCGAGTAGTTTATCAGGGTATTGATTCCCTATTCGTGATAGGTCGCTCGCTTGATTGGCGAACCCCTATTCCAACCAACGTCTATATCTACCCCAGAGGAATGAAAAAAGTCAGCTCAGATCAGTCAAATCACCTCTCGTGGATTTCAAAATATGGTGCTGTCTATGCAGTCAGCTATGATGGAGGAATCACCGAAGGAATGAACGAGGAGGGACTCGTAGTCAACGGACTCTTCTGCAAAGGCACTATTTATAATGATGACAAAGCCGCAGAAAAGCCCCAGATGTCTCTTTCTGTATTCGTTGCATGGATGCTTGATCAATGCGCCACTACGGATGAGGTAGTGAAACTTCTTGAAGAAACTACATTTGCTGTGCAAGGTGCCACATTTGATGAGGGCACTGTTGCGGCACTTCACTGGGGCATGACCGACAAAACCGGAAAAAGTGTAATTTTCGAATTTGATCGCGGCAAAATCAACATCTACGACATGGGCGACTATCGCGCCATGACAAATGATCCCAATTGGCCTCAGATGACCGCAATTATTGATTATTGGAAAAAGATCGGAGGGAAAAACATGCTTCCGGGAACAGTATCAAGTCCCGACCGCTGTGTGCGCGCCAATTATTTTACACACCATGTGAAGCCTGTCGATGATCCGGATCTGGCGGTAAGCATATGCCGCAGCGTGCTTGTGAATTCATGTGTGCCATACACGTATGAGATCGAAGGACAGCCTGAATTAAGCTCTACTCAGTGGCGTTCATATAGCGTGCCTTGCAATCTGCGCTATTACTTCGAGATAGTCACCAATCCGGGATATTATTATGTTGACCTGCATAAGGTGAATCTCAGCAAAGGAGCACCGGTAATGAAACTCGACACCTCCAAAACATCCGACCTCGTTGGCGATGCAACTGCTCGCCTTGAACCTACAGCCCCCTTCACCCCGATGTACTGATAGAGAAAGGGAAAAGGTTATAGGTTATAGGGGAAAGGAAAGGGAAGGAGTGAAAAGGATGAGGTAAGAAGTGAGAAGTGAGAAGTGAGAAGTGAGAAATCATTAGAATCAAAACCGAATTAAAACCGAATCAAAAGGTAACCTTACCTTTTCCCTTTTACCTCTCCCCTTTTACCTTAAAAATCGTGTATTCATAATCTTTAATTATGAATACACGATTTTTTTTCCTATCTTTGGCACATGAAAAAGATTTTATTAGCAATTCCGCTTCTCATCATTGCAGCGGGCTGCACACATAAGACCGAGAATACGAAAAACAATATGGAATATTCTGAAGGGGTGGCTCATGTCGGCACGGTAATTGGTTATCGCAATTCAAAACCAGTGAACGCGATGCCTAAAGCTACGGCATTCCGCATGACGGGCGATTATGCCGACAATGTTGCGATAACTCTAAATGCGGACGGTTCCTTATCATATTTTCCTGATCCGAGCGACATCTCCCTCAACTCCGTTCCTACAAACCTTGGCGATGGATGGTGGCTCAACAATCAGGGCATCTCCGCAAACTCCGTATTCACGAAATACACTTTCTCAGAATATTCCAAACTGAAGAAAGTGCCTTCTGTTGCAGAGTTGAAAGCAGCCGTTATTCCGGGAGCAAAAGTCTCAGAAATGCGCGAGCTCCCGTTTTCAATAACGGAAGCCCGGCAAAATCTTGATTCTATCAAAAACTACCTCAAGACATCATCTCACGGCAATTTTATTCAGTTTATTCCCTGATCTGACAACGTAGATTCCGGCATCGAGCACCGGCATTCTGCCATCAACGACCGTTCCCACCTTAATACCTCTGAGATCATAAACATCTCCGGAGAGTATTGTTGTGTCTGTGGCAACATCATTAACACCGCTTCCATCAACTGCGGCAACGAATGAGACGACTCCGTTGCTTTCGGATATTCCACTGAGCTCAACACCGAGAGTCTTTCCGGACCATGATTTAAGTGCCGGAGTCGTTGACGCTCCGAATGTGCGCACATTCTTGCTGCCGGGGAAGGGATCCCCGGTGCGCGTAGTGGCGGGATATACGAAATCTCCCCATAGGTCCACGCCTGTCGGACCGTCCTGAATATTGTCGGCTTCCACAAGGTCTACATACTGATGCGTCTTTGTGTTGTTGACCTCATTGTTATAGAACACGGTCTGATCAAAATCCACGTGCCATACAAGCATTCCATGACCTGGAATATATTTGTCCCAACCTGTCTGCTGACGGTTCTCGAAAAGATAAAATTCCTGTTCCCTGTCAGTCTTTACAATAAATGCCTGATTCATGTCTCCCAAATTCCCCAGACTATGGCTGCCGGAGGTCATTACATCCGGTGTAACCCAATCAAGGGCATAACGCTCATAAGCGGAA
>DAWBVG010000127.1:0-4978 GCA_052279865.1 Muribaculaceae bacterium | reverse complement strand
GGATATGTCAGAAATTTAGTGAACTTTTATTTGCAAAATTAGTGTTATATTGGTAATTTTGCATTTACGGACGAAATCGTCTTTCTTTGTTTTAAAGAAAATCAGCCGGATTTACGTTAGAATATAAGAGAGATTTAAAATTAAATTGTTATGAAAAAGCCGGATCGTTTACTCGCAGAGAAATTGCTGCAGATTAGTGCAATCAAATTACAGCCTGAAAGTCCCTTCATGTGGGGGTCGGGTTGGAACTCACCTATATATATCGAGAATCCCCGTCTGCTTTCATATCCTGATATCCGGAATCTTATCAAGATTGAGATGGCAAAGGAGATCATTGAGCATTTCCCGGATGTCAATGCCATAGCAAGCGTGTCTACAGGCGCTATCCCCATGGGGGCAATAGTGGCTGATGCCTTGGGCATTCCCTTCCTTTTCGTTCGTTCCACACCGAAAGATCATGGATTGGAGAATCTTATCGAAGGCAATCTTAAGCCCGGGCAGAAAGTGGTGCTTGTGGATGATCTGATCTCCACAGGTGCAAGTTCAGTAAAGGCGTCTGAGGTGATACGTCTCGCCGGAGGCGATGTCCTCGGTCTTACAGCCGTTTTCAATTATGAATTCCCGATGGCTGTGAAGCGTCTGCGCGATGAGAACATCACGTTGATACCTTTGGTCAATTATTCATCCATGCTTGAGGTGGCGCTTGAAACAGAATACATACGTCCCGATGATATAGCCACTCTTCAGGAATGGCGTAAGGATCCAGCCAACTGGGTTCCGGGAAATAAAGAATAAGAACAATATGGCTACATATAGAAGCGAGGATGTGACTCTCGGCGCTCCAGCTGAAACCGTATTCCTCAAACTTGATAATCTCCAGGGACTTGGAGAGATGATAAAGAATGCTCCCGCCGAGCAGATTCCTGCCGATAAGCGTGATATGCTCGAGCAGATTGAGGTGTCAGCCGACAGAATATCTTTTCCTGCCGGTCCGATGGGAGCTATAACGCTCCGGAAAACGCAGAGCGTCAATCCATCACTTATTCGACTTGAAGGGGAGGGGACACCGGTGCCGATGTCTCTGAGTCTTCATATCGTGCCGATGGGTGAGGTTGCGAGCACCGCCTCGGTGGAGATAGACATCCAGATTCCGGCGATGCTTAAACCCATGGTGAATGGTCCTCTTAATAAAATGACTTCGGAATTCGCCAATATGCTGAGGGCGATTCCTTTTGAATAAATGAGAATATTTAATGCGGCTTTAACCGCTGTTTTCACAACTGCCGCCCTTTTGTTTTCCGGCTGTCATTCAGTGGATGACGAAAGGATCCCGGCGATGCCTGTGAGCATCAATCTTTCGGATACCGGACTCTGGAACACCTATGGCGTGTCGGGGTTCGGTCTGTTCCGTTATTTTATTCCTCAGCTTAATGAGCCGGCAGGTTACCGCTACACAGCCAATACCGCAACCGGTTTTGGAGGTGTTTTGTTGATTGGTGGGATGGATCCCTTCACAACCGAAACGAATGTTCCACTTGCGTATGATCTGGCATGCCCCGTTGAATGCGATCCCAATGTGAGGGTTGCAATAGATGCTACTACATTTGAGGCAATATGTGGAAAATGCGGTTCGCATTATGACGTCACAATGCAGGGGGGTGCACCGTTATCCGGTCCTGCAGCGGAAGGGAAACACAAATACGGGCTTACCCGATACCAATGTCTGCGCTCTGTAGGTGGTGGCTATATGATAACACGATAATTATAAGATGCGATGGGAATTCTCGAAGGAATATTTTACACGATGTGGCGGGGACTCGCCATCGGCATCATAATCTCAGCCCCGATGGGACCGGTCGGGATATTGTGTGTGCAGCGTACACTCGACAAAGGTCGGAAAACGGGTCTTTATACAGGTGTTGGAGCGGCAATTTCAGATCTGTTATATTGTTTGCTCACAGGATTCGGGCTGTCATTTATCGAGGAATTTCTCGAGCGAAACAGCAATATTATCCAGCTTTTAGGAAGTGTGGTGCTTATCGGATTCGGCATCTATCTATTCAAATCCAATCCTTCACGCAAACTGAAGAAGCCGTCGGAACAGCGTATTCCGGCTGGACGTAATATATTGAACGGATTTCTCTTTACGGTATCCAATCCTTTGATTATCTTCTTGATAATAGGTCTGTTCGCGCGCTTCAATTTCCTGATGCCGGAGATTAAATTCTATCATTACATAATAGGATTTATTTTCATCTTTTTAGGAGCATTGTTGTGGTGGTATTTTGTCACATTTTTTGTAGATAAGGTGCGTGCTCATTTCAACCTACGCTCCATGTGGTTGATTAATAAAATAATAGGCTCAGTGATATTCCTTTTTGCAATAGTCGGAATCATCACTGCGATTACCGGTCTGGCTTCTGCCTCACGTCCTGTTATTAACATGAATTCAGGGAGAGGTTTCCACTCATTTATCAATGCCACAGACACTACGCTGATTATAGATAATGCCCGGCATGAAGTTTCAGAAGATTTGATTGGTGTTGACAGGGGCAAGGAGTTGGTATGGCAATTCAGAGCCGCTAATCTCCATGCCTCAAATGGAAAGAAACATAAATATGATGATGGTTCCGGCGGTATTGGTAACGTTTCTTTCCCGGCATGGGGAATAATAATGAGAGGGAGTGAAGACTGCATGATCTCCTTCAAGACGATTGATGAAAGACTAAATGAAACATATGCCTCTCCTCGAGTGGAGATGACGGTTAAGGTCGGTGAAAATATTTGCACTCGCAAAGATATTTTCTCCGACTTCAGTTTATATGACGGGGAGAATGCCTTCCGCCTCTATATAGACAAGACGGGATGGAAACTGAGGGGTGGTAACAGAACATACAAACCATTGGCTGAATGCGATATCCGTGATTTCAGTGTTGACAGCATTGGCTATGCCGTTATGTCCGGAGGTAAGCTTCGAGTGGATTATATATCGATAGATATTGCCGGCTCTGACTTTGGTCACAAAAATCAGATTTATTCCGATAAGGAGGAGTTGAGGAAATATTTTGAACGCTCTTCAGATGAAATGGAGGGAGAATGGGGAATCTTTGATCGCATGCTCGAAGATAATTACATGAGAATGGGAGGGGAATATCGTATTGCACTTGTTAAATCGGAATCAGGCTATGATATGCTTTATTTGGAAGGAGCAGTCAAGAATCCCGGCGAATGGCAATACGGCATGAAAAAAGGGCGGCTTTTAGCCTCCCCTTTTGAAAATGTTTATAATGTAGAATGGATTGACGCTTCTGGCGACATTATTGGTGGTGTCAAAGCTCAGTTTGAATCACCTTTGCTACGAATCATCTTTCCCGAACATTCATCAGAACTTCGTCTGCGCAAGATCAGATAACTCCCAGCAAAACATATAATCCATGTTCACTCAGAATGTCTGACATCTCTCCGGCAGATAATTCTATCTGGATTGTGCCTTCCGAATATGGCGCAATCTGATAAGGATCATAGCTGAATATTATTCCTTTGGATGTCAGCCCGAACTGAGACGGAAAGCTGACTTCATTGATCGGCATAAGCAATTCGTGTCCCGACTCTTTAAGTTTGGTTCTGATCATTTCCATCAGTGGTTTCTGATAATCAGGTTTAAAGAGATCTCCCAAAGAAATAATTTTTCCATCAGTAAGGCAGAAATTAACATACGTTGTGTTTGTATTTCCGTGCGCAGCCAGACATGGATACACGTATTTGATGTTTTCCCATACAATGGCTCTTGGCGTCATTAAAGTGGTAGCCAGCGTGGATATCACTTCTCCGCAAGCATCCGTGTCGGAAGCCGCCATATTTGTGATCTGAAGGGAATCAGTCATCACCGGCTCTGCATTGCCATCGATAAAATGGATTCCCGCTATATTCATCAGGGTTTCACGCAATGTCTTGATATCGGTGTCTCCAATATCCTCAGGCAATACGCCCTGCCCAATGAATCTTACCAGTTTGCCGCCGGGTGCTTCAATAGTGTCATTTCCGGTAAACTCACTTATTATGTCATAAGTATAGGATTCGAATTTAATATCTCTGGAAAGCTCTTTTGTTTCAGAATCCTTCTCCTTGTTTTTTGTGTTGCAGCTTGCTCCAGCTATTGCTAAAAATGCCGCAAGAGCCGTCAATGCCATTTTATTCATAATACTTTTATGTGCGTTTTAAACGGTTATTAATGTAACTGATTAATTATAGACTTATGTATTACCAACCTCCGGATGCACCGCCCCCACCCGTGGAGCCACCGCCGAATCCTCCTCCAAATCCACCTCCGAAACCACCGCCACCGCGATGACCTGACATGGCACCTATAGCCGCGCCGGCGATTAGAGGCGCGGCAGATTCTTTCCTTGGAATAACGAACGGTTTGCGTTTTTGATGATGGCAGAATTGACATTCATATATCTTCTCACCTCTGCCTTGATGCGTGGTAGTGGCAGGCACAATAGTCTTTTCGCCGATAAGACACATTGCTACTGTGTGGCAATCAGGACATTCTGTGTATTTCTGCTGTTTCTTCTTGAATGCATATCTTTCGATAGTCCCGCATTTGGGACATTCCCACACATCATAGTCAATAGTGTCCAGTTTTTCCTCAAAATCTTGTGAGGCAGATAAAAGTTCATTGTCTTCTTCCTCTCCAAGCCGGTTCATTTTTGCCCCGCAGGTAGAGCATTTAAGTTTGCGTGTTCGATATGATCGATAAAGCAACAGAGCAAGCAAGAAGAAGATCAGTCCGCTCCCGAGGGAGAATATTGCTGCCACTCCAAATGTTGTCAGGGAATCGCGCCACATTATTGCCTTATGGTAGTTATCCTTGTTTTTACGTGATTTCCCTAAATAAAATATGAATAGACCCAGGGAGAAAAGAAACGCGCACGTCGCTATGATCTTTCCAAATTTCATCAGAACATCTCCTGAT
>DAWBVG010000126.1:0-2733 GCA_052279865.1 Muribaculaceae bacterium | reverse complement strand
GCCTTTGATTCCTCCACTACAAAACCATCGAATTTTGGAGCAGCCGTAGCACCGATAAACTTGATGGCATCATAGGTTGTATATAATTTTACTGTATAAACGAGAGCTTGCTGTTCGTAAACATTAGATTCTGTAACAGAGGCTCTCATGAAAAGATTGCCATCTCCTTTACCTATAAATTTCGGTTTATCCGAATCTGAGTCCTGTCTCCGTTGATCCGGGGCAGCTCCCGGGACTTGGGAATTGCCTGCCTGGGCTTTGCCGATCGTATATTTCAATTGATTACTCTTAACTCCTCCAACCGAGATTGGACCAAGAGTATAAGTGCCCTCTTTCTGGGCGCGAAGCGTGACTGTCCATGTATTGCTTGTTGACTGTGTGACATGTCCGTTTACATTAGACATTCGTGAAGATTGACCGGTATGATCAAAATACATCACCTTGGCACCACCAATATTCGATGGAATCTCCGGACGTCCGTCAACGTCACTGACTTCAATATAGATATAAAACATGTCCCCTACTTCAATTGTCCGCTTTCCTCTTGCGGGACTTTCGTAGAGTTTTACTGAGGCTGCAAAAGAAGCCAAAGCACTCAGTAAGATCATTACAAGCAATATGTGTATCTTCCTTAACATAAATTTTTCAATTTGCTGTTTTAGAAAAACATTAAAATCCTGTCAATTCTGTAATTATATATATACCGGTGCAATCTTGACCGCGGATGACTTTACATCGACCTTTACCGGTTCCGATTCCGCTATCTCATATTTACCGCTCTTCGGATTGAAATAACCAAATCTAATCACACCAATTTCGCAATTTTTAATATCTGTGGGAACGAATTCACATTCCATTTCAAGCTCCGACACAATATCTTTTCCATCAAAAAAAGAATCGTTTCGTTCTGTAAACGACTTAAGCTTATTACCATTCCCAAAAGCCTCTCTGTATTCAGGCAATATGTCCGACCCAAGCAATCCCTTGCCTTTTACAACTATTAAGAGGCTTGCATCCTCATTAACTATTATATCACCATGAGGCACTATTGTTTTTACTTCAAACTCGCCCACTGCGCCGGAAAAAGTCATATCATCTTTTACAGGTGGCAACGACTTCACTTTGAATGCAACCGGCGACATCTGCACTCTCTGCGCACGGGTTTCTACACCACGGATTCTTCCATAAAATGGATCATTATAAATAACAGGGACATTGATTCCTATCTCAAATTCTCCATTAATCATTTGGTATTTACCTTCATCCGCCATGGTGAATACATAAGATGAAAGTGGAAACACAAAATAATCTACGCCTTTTATATTTTCTTTATGTGCTTTGGGCGATTGGGAAAGTCTTGACAAATGGGAAAACTCCCCTCTTTTTAATGAAGGCGACACCAACTCATTAACATATGCAATGTCTCCGTCAACTGAATACAACCATACTGTTGCGCAAACACATTCATGTGCATAAAATTCAGTTTTATTGAGCTCGCATTTCACAAACATATCATTCTCTTTGTTTGCAGAGAATCCGGCATTATGACATAAGATTATTGCTATAATCCCTATCATATAGTGAATATGTTGAAAAAAGCTGTGCATATACTAAAATATCAACGGATCCTTACCACCTCTTCCGAGCGCCACCGGTTCCGGTAGACTTCTCCCCTTTATTGGCTCGATTAACTCTTGCTCGCGTCTGATTCTCCTTATTATCCATTGCCTGGAGAATCTGGTTTGCGGTCTGCTGGCTTATATTGTTGTCCTTCTGTTGATCCTTCTTATCTTGATTTTTGTTTTGTTCCTGATTTTTATTCTGATCTTTCTGTTGATCCTTATTCTGATCCTGGTTCTGATCTTTATTTTGATCTTTATTCTGTTGATTCTGATCTTTATTCTGATCCTGGTTCTGAAGTTGTTTTTGAGCTATTCTCAGATTTTTGCGTGCGGATTCATCTTCTGGATTTATCCTTAATGCCTGCTTATAGTAATCTATGGCATTCTTATATTCTTTGGTGTTATACTCGAGATTACCGAGATTATAATTTGCTTTTGACGCCAAACCCGGTTTCTCCTTAGCCATAGATGCAACAGAAGATAAATTCTTCCTGGCATTGTCAAGAAGAGATTTGCTCTTCGGAGTGGTATCCTGCGGATTCGTTACCTGTTTGATCTGGGCGAGCCCAAGATTATATCTACCCACTGCTGATAAAGAATTCACGCCAAGCGCTTCTTCATATTTCTTTGCAGCTTCTGCATATTTCCTCTCAGTGAAAAGCTTATTTCCTTCACTTATCAACTTGCGTTCCTCCCTTATTGACTGGGCATTCGCATAGAACGGACAAATCCCCACAAAAAGGAAAACCAACGTAAGTATATGTTTTAATGTAGACTTCATTTTTTCTTATCCTCCTTATAAAAAAAAGTGAATTTATCAAGCCAACCGATTTTACGGTCAAGCACAAGAATATCAAGGATAATGCATAGAATCGCAAGCCATGCGAAAACAGGGAACAATTCATCATGCTGAGCATAAAGACTCGACTCGAAAGCAGACTTCTTTAATGTATCCAACTGCTTATCGAGCTCATTCAATGCATCTTTGTTAGATGCGTTGACATAAATACCTCTACCAGCTTTGGCGATATCTGCTGCCAGATCTTCATTAAGAGCTGTTTTCACCGGTTCACCGGTTTGATCGTCATACATTGCCGATCCACCCACGGTC
>DAWBVG010000125.1:0-3141 GCA_052279865.1 Muribaculaceae bacterium | reverse complement strand
TCTCTTGCGAAGAATCAGATTTGCTTGCATTCTTTGGAAGTATCGCATCTTATATCCAATACTCATTAATTATTAAGATTTGCTTGTGCTATCTTTTATCAGTCTCTTGCGAAGAAACTGATTCAGACCTGCCGTTTTTTAAGGTCACGCGCCGGGGTTATTTGCCGGCAAAGATTTATGAAAACTTCCAAACGATTGCTAAAGGATTTTTTCTCAACTTTTCGTAAACGTGTTGTAACTACTTAATGCATAGGCAACTATGCAATTAAGGAGGACTTGAAGTTTTGGCTTTACGTTATGACAGACATCAGCACAGTGAGATGGTTCGTGATGAGGGATCTTAAGAGGCGCCACGCCTTGCGCCGCGCCTACCACGAACTTATGGAGAGGGGTTTTGAGGTCTTCACGCCGATGCGCTGGACCGTCACCCAGAGAAAAGGAGTAAAAGTGCGCCAGGAGGAACCGATAATCGCCGACCTCCTCTTCGTCCGGTCTGCCAAGGATCCCCTCGACCGGGCTGTCGCCAACATCAGTACACTGCAGTACCGCTACCGCCTGGGGCATTCCGCCAGCGAGCCGACTGTGGTGAGGGACACCGACATGGAGCGCTTCATCAACGCGGTGCGCAATTCCCAGAATGCTCGCTACTATCTTCCGGACGAGATCCGGAGCGAGATGTACGGCAAGGAGATCCGGGTGGTTGGCGGACCGTTCGCCGGCTACACGGGACGCCTGCTGTCGCTGCGTGGCTCCAAGACAAAGCGTCTTTTGGTGGAGTTGCCGGGTTTCATCACCGCCGCCGTTGAGGTGAGCCCGGACTACATCCAGTTCATCAGCGAGAATTAACCGCCCACGGGCAACTAACAAAACAACTCATGACTTTCTGGCTAATCGTTGACCTTTTAGTATTATTATGCGTGATACTCCTCACGGGTATCATAATCCCCCAGATTCTGCTCATTGCATTCAGGAAGAATCTTTTCGATGAGCCCGATCCCCGTAAAATTCATAAGACCGAAGTGCCGCGCCTCGGCGGCATCGCGTTCTTCCCGTCCATCATACTGACAGAGTTCCTGCTCTACGGCTTCGGCTCGATGAGCCCCGACGAGGCTGTGCGCGCCCTGCTGCTGATCAATGTCCGCCCCATATGCTTCGTGGGGGCGGGAGCCATCCTGCTGTACCTCACCGGCATGGCGGACGATCTTGTCGGCGTCAGGTATAAGGCGAAGTTCATCATGCAGACTCTTACGGCTGTCCTCATAATAACCGGAGGATTACTTCTCGACAATCTCCATGGTTTTCTCGGAATAAGAGAAATGCCGATGGGGGTCGCAGTGGCATTCACAATCCTGCTGATGGTATTCATCATCAACGCCATAAACCTTATCGACGGCATCGACGGACTCGCATCCGGACTCAGCGCGATCGCCTGCGCCTTCTATGCCTTCGTCTTCTTCCGTGCGGGGCTGTATGTATTCTCCGCCTTTGCCGTCGCAACGTTCGGCGCACTCGTGCCTTTCTATATCTACAACGTATTCGGCAACCCAGAGAAACACAAGAAGATATTCATGGGCGACACGGGGGCATTGACGATCGGGCTCTTCCTGGGGGTTATGAGCATCCGGATCTGCCGTGTCGACACATTCGCCAGCGGCGTGAATGCGGCAGTCATAGCGTTTGCCCCGCTGCTGATACCGTGCTTCGACGTGGTGCGCGTATACCTGCACCGCCTCAAGGCGCGCCGCAACCCCTTCCTCCCCGACAAGACCCATATCCACCACAAGCTGCTGGCACTGGGCATGGGTCAGCGCGCGGCGATGATGACCATCATCTGCAGCTCGGCGCTTCTGACCGCAGCCAACTACTGGCTTTCGAAGCACATCGACATCACGTTGCTGTTCGCCTGTGACCTCGCAATGTGGCTTCTCCTCAACACACTGCTGACCCGGTCGATCCGGACTCGCGAGAAAGCCCTCTCCCAGGTACTATACGATTAATCACACAATTCAACTTTCACAGGCGGAAAGTTGAAGTTTATAAGTTTAACTGAGCAAGGCTCTGTTTATAAGTTTAAGATTTCGGAATTTAAACCACACCATCATAAGCAAGTGACCACAATATGAATCTAAAGAATATAGCCACAACCGCAGCATTGTTGTTGATGCTGCTCGTTTCATCATGTTCCACCCCCCGGAACATCGCCTACATGCAGAACACTGTCTTCGGTCAGGAAGAGGCGATCGCAAACCTGAATGAAATCAAGATCCAGCCCAAAGACAAGCTGTCGATAGTGGTGTCATGCAAGGAGCCGGAGCTGGCGCGGCTGTTCAATCTCGTCCAAGCCTCAAACCGGGTAGGACAGGAAGGCACTCAGCAATCTGACGGAAGAGTCTCTGTCTATACCGTGGACAGCTATGGAGACATAATGTTCCCCGTTTTAGGGAAGGTGCATATCGCGGGGCTGACAAGAGAACAGATAAGCGAAAAGATCGCACAGGAACTCATCAACGGCAAATGGGTAAGCGATCCCATCGTTACCGTAGAATACGCCAACCTTCATTTCTCTGTTGTAGGAGAGGTGACGAGTCCCGGCACATATGCCATATCAAACGACCAGGTCACACTCCTTGAGGCACTCTCAAAGGCAGGAGACCTGACACCCTATGGGGAAAGGGAGATAACCGTGATACGCGAAGAGGGTGGAAAACGCATAAAATATCTGGTGGACCTTAGAGACAACAATCTTTTTGAATCTCCGGCATATTATCTTAAGCAGAATGACATAATCTACGTTCAGCCGAACAAGGCTGTGGCGCGTCAGGCGGAAGATAATCCGAACAATCTCAAATCCATCAGCATGTGGATTTCAATCGCATCTTTCCTGACCACTATCGCAGTACTCATCTTCAAATAATCATCAAGTAACTTACTCCATCAAATCCGGAACAATGGCAGCAAACAATACACAGCAGCAACCATTAAGAAGGAATGCGCAACAGATCAACAACGGACTAACGCTCAAAAGCATCGTTGCGTTCGCAGTGTCCAAATGGTACTGGTTAGTTATCTCGCTCATCATCGCAATGTCGGTAGCCGCAGTATATCTCATGAAAACCGCTCCTGAGTATACGCGCACGGCAG
>DAWBVG010000124.1:0-5521 GCA_052279865.1 Muribaculaceae bacterium | reverse complement strand
AGCAGCCTCGAGGTCACTTGATGAAATCATGTCCCAAATTGAAGGCTCGTAGACCGGATATACAGAGATATCATATTTGCTAAATACATCAGCCTTTTTAGCTGTCCATTCAATGGCATTATTAAGAGAACCCAATTCATCAACCAAACCGATCTCTTTAGCCTTCATGGCATTCCATACGCGACCTTCCGCTATTTGACGCACTCTGGTTTCCGACATCTTTCGCCCTTTTGCAACGCGTTTTATAAAGCGGTTGTAGCCATTGTCAACATATTTCTGCATGATAGCCAGCTGCTTTTCATCCATAGGAGAATAGAGCGTTGGAAAGTTTGCCTCCGGATTGGTTGCCACTGTTTCCAAATTTACTCCGAATTTATCGGCAAGACCTTTCACATTAGGTATCAAGCCAAAGATACCGATAGAGCCTGTGATAGTCAATGGATCTGCAAATATTCTGTCTGCCCCGCAGGAAATCCAGTATCCTCCCGATGCTGCGTAATCTCCCATCGACACTGCCAGGGGCTTTTTCTTAGACTGGAAATAATCAAGGGCTTCTCCAATCTGGTCGCTTCCAAATGCTGAACCGCCGGGAGAATTAACTCTTAGCACGAGTCCTTTTACATTATCGTCATCTGCTAATTGAGTAATGATGGGAACCAATTTTTGATAATTTATTCCCGTTGATGCGCCGTCAACAATTTCACCTGTCGCATATAGAACGGCAATACTGTTTTTGCTTGAATAGGCATCAGTCCAGGGTATTTGTCCGGTAAGAGTAGAAGGAGATACGAAATTCAACTTCTTCTTGTCAACATCAATAAGTTTCGCAAGACGTTCATCCATTGTTCTCTCGTAAACAGCTTCATCCACAAGCCCAGCCTTCACTGCCATATCTGCTGAAGAGAACATCAATCCGTTGTTAACCAATGAGTCGATTTCAGAAGATGTTAGTTTTTTGCGATTCTCACATATACCCTTCTTCATATAATCCCACATAGTGGAAAACAATGTGTCAAGCTGTGCTCTCGCCGGTCCACTCATTTGAGTGGAAATATAAGGCTCAACTGCAGACTTAAATGTGCCTACCTTCACTACCTGAAACTCAACACCCAACTTATCGAATAAGCCTTTTAGGAACATTGTTGTTGAGCCCAGACCTTGAACAGCTATCTCTCCGTAGGGATTAAGAAAAACTTTATCAGCTACACTCGCAACATAGTAAGTACCCAGAGTGTATGCATCTCCGTATGCATAAATTTTCTTTCCTGATTTCTTGAAATCTTTTACAGCAGTTCTTATAGCGTTAAAAGTTGCCGGAGATGCCGACGCAGCTCCACATTTTATATAGAGTGCATCGATGTCCTTATTGTTTGCTGCCTCCTTAAGACCCTCAACAATAACGTTGAGTGTCTGTGGCTTGTCAACATTGCCCGACATCAAAGTAACATAATCAATTGATGTCGGTGTCTCCGACTCTATAATCGCACCATTTAGTTCAAGCGTTAGAATCGAATGTTTTTTAACACCTGTTGAACCTTCAGTGCCTTGAACCTTGGCAACGAGACCCACAGCAACAATAGCGCCCACAATTCCAAAAAGAATCAAAGCGATCCACGCCCCGACAAATGATGAAAGCGTGTTGAGAAAGAATTTCTTTAACATACGGATTTACAAGTCTTTTAGCTGAGACTATTAATTATTTTTTTGATACTCTCTGCAAGTTCATCAGCCTTAGCCATAGTCTCTGCCTCACTATATATTCTGATAATAGGTTCGGTATTAGACTTGCGAAGATGAACCCACGAGTCTTTGAAGTCAATTTTCATTCCATCAATATCATTGACCTCCTCATTTGCGAAATGTTTCTTCACAGCTTCAAGGATTGCATCGACATCAATATCAGGTGTGAGCTCAATTTTATTCTTTGCAATTTCATAGTGCGGAAGAGCAGCCTTGATTTCGGATACAGATTTGCCTGATTTTGCCATTAATGTAAGGAATAAGGCAACCCCCACAAGGGCATCTCTACCATAATGGAGTTCAGGATAAATCACCCCACCATTACCTTCGCCTCCGATGACAGCACCGACTTCTTTCATTTTAGTTACCACATTCACTTCACCAACAGCCGCAGCAGAGTATTCGCAACCATGCGCACGAGTTACATCTCTAAGTCCGCGAGAACTACTGAGGTTGGAAACCGTAGAACCAGGCGTACTGGAGAGCACGTAGTCAGCAATGGCAACAAGCGTATTCTCCTCAACAAACATCTCGCCATTCTCCATAACAATTGCAAGACGATCGACATCAGGATCTACAACAAATCCCACATCTGCTTTCTTTTCTCTCATCACCTCAGAAATACCGGTAAGATTCTGTGGGATTGGCTCGGGTGTATGAGCAAACTTGCCAGTCGACTCACAGTTCAATTCGATGATATTCTTTACACCCAAAGAACGAAGCAACAATGGTATGATATCGCCTCCAACGGAGTTAATTCCATCTATAGCTACTGTAAAATCCTTTTCCGCAATAGCATCCGCATCCACCAGTTTCAATCCCTTTACCAATTCTACATGACGCATCCCCCATGTCTCATTCTTGAATTCGTGACCGAGATCAAACACGTTTGAAAACTCATAAGCATCTTCCTCAGCTCTTCTTATCACATCCTTACCCTCCTTATCTGAAAGGAACTCGCCATTATGATTCAGAAGTTTAAGAGCGTTCCATTGAACCGGATTATGACTTGCGGTTATGATTATGCCTCCGCATGCATTCTCACCTGTTACGGCAAGTTCTGTAGTAGGAGTTGACGCTTTTCCAATATTTATTACATCAAATCCCATCGACATAAGTGTGCCGACTACCAGATTCTCAACCATCTTGCCCGACAGGCGTGCATCACGACCTACAACAATCGTATTGCTCTCGCCTTTATATGTTTCTCTAATAAACGATGCATAAGAAGCTGTAAACTTAACAACATCAACGGCGCTAAGTCCGTCACCTGTTTTGCCGCCAATTGTGCCGCGGATACCGGAAATTGATTTTATAAGTGACACGATATAATAATTTAATATTGGTTAAACAGTTTATGTGGGTCTATTAAATAATCTCTTTCAGATCAATATTCCGCTTTAAAATAACGGATATTGTATACATAGGGAATACATTGGCTTGCATCAGAAGTAAATCCTTCCGGAGATTTAATCACCAGATTCACCTCGCAATTATAACCGAGATATTCCAGTGGAACCTGAATGCCGTCACCATATTGTGTTGTTGACGTAAGCACATTATTGCCATAGACAAGGCTTGTACTCGGCCAACTATTTTCAAAATCTTCAGCATTACCTTCCCATACTTCTCCGCCACTTGCCTGGTAATTTTTAAGATTAAGACGCATAAAACGGAAATAAACCAGATCTCCTTCCTTGGGACGGTTATTCATGTCTCCCTTGTCTATCACCTGCATATATACATATCCATCCTTATCCATTTTATAATAAGGAGCATTCTCACCTATCTCAAAATTGCTGTTTTCGGGAATCTGCAACGAAACGGTGTGCTGTGCAAGATACCAGTTTACGGCATGTTCTTCCTCTGTAAGAAGTTCTGAATAGCTTTTCGTATCCTCACAACTGCTTACAGCAACAGCGATGCCTAACAGCATCGAAAGCATCGATATTTTTGTCTTTATTTTCATTTATGATGTTGATATTTATTCTTAAGTAAGTATGATTATTATTCGGTCTTAACCTCCAGCTTTTCGAATCTTTTGGGGAGATAACTGTCATAATTATCCATGTTATCTATCAAAAGCATCCTGCATTCGTCAAGAGAACCATGAAACTCCCCACCCGATGCCTGCAAATGACCTCCTCCGTTAAACAGATCCGAACATATTTTTGATACCGGAAAAATTGCCTTGCTGCGTGCCGACACTTTGATGCAGTCCGGATCCTCACGCATGAAAATTGAATATACCATGCCGCGAATATTCAAAGCTTCGTTCACAAGACCTTCCGTGTCACCTTTCTCATAGTTAAACCTGTCAAGTTCATCTTTTGAAAGTGTTATCAGACACCCTCTGTGATCAGGGAAAATTTCCAGTTTCTCATATAAAGCATAAGACTTCAGACGCAGACTGTCGTAACTACACGCCTTGACACATTCATCTATAATCCTTGTCTTTTCCGCCCCCTTCTCCATGAGTTTTGTCAGAATTTCATAAACATCTGAATTTTTGCAATTCACTGTAAAATTCTGTGTATCTGTAATTAATCCGGTAAGCAGGCAGGTTGCGCAATTTCTATCTATATCGCTGTATAAACCGCATGCCGCAATAATTCTGAAAACCAGTTCACATGTCGACGACATTTCCGGATAGGAGAATTCAACGACACAATCTATTTCCGGACCTTCATGATGGTCTATCAGGACCTTTGGAGCCTTCGCTCCCTGAATAAGAGGAGCCAAATGATCCTGACGCGAAGGTTTATTAAAATCACAACATATTATCAGATCACTCTCTTCAACGAGACGGGTGCAATACGGATCATGTCGCGTGTAGACGGCGATTTCATTGAAATCCGGAATAAAACGCAAAGAGCGCGGTGGCACGTCAGGCACAACTACAGATGGCTGTTTCCCTAATGATTTCAATAAATGCCATAATCCCATTGTGCTGCCGATTGCATCTCCATCAGGATGTACGTGACACGTCAGAACGATTTTTTCGCTCTGTTCCAATAGAGTAGAAAACTCTTTGACACTTGCTGGATTTAATATTTTATTCATACAAACGATTTCAATCCACAAAGATAATAATTATTCCACAAATAATTACCATTTTTGAATTAAAAGACGTTTCATCACATAAAAATCAGACTTCTGAAATCCTCTTTTGAAATTTATGACTAATTTTGCAAAGAAAAGATGGTATTTTACTCATGGTTCATAATATTGACCGAGAGTTTGACCTCATAAAAAATACGAGCATATGAAACCTTTACATACGAAAGATGAAAAAATACGGGCATTTGGAGACTTTCTTGACGTCCTTGACACTTTGCGTGTTCGTTGCCCTTGGGATGCCAAGCAGACTAATGAATCTCTTCGCCCAAACACAATTGAAGAAGTCTTTGAACTCGCGGATGCCCTTATAAAAAATGATTCCCTGAATATAAAAAAGGAGCTCGGGGATGTGCTGCTGCATATTGCATTTTATTCTCGCATTGCGGAAGAAAACGGAGATTTCGATATCACCGATGTGTGCGATTCCCTTGTAGAAAAATTAAAATTCCGTCATCCCCATATCTATGGTGATATAAATGTGGGGAATGCTGAAGAGGTTGCACAAAATTGGGAACAGATAAAACTCAAAGAAAAGAAAGGCAACAAAACTGTTCTCGGGGGAGTTCCAAGCGCTTTGCCAGCCATGATCAAGGCTAATCGGATCCAGGAAAAAGCCAGAAACGTCGGCTTTGACTGGGAAGATCGGCGTCAGGTCTGGGAT
>DAWBVG010000123.1:0-7266 GCA_052279865.1 Muribaculaceae bacterium | reverse complement strand
TGCTCCCGCCTCTCTATACGGATTACCGGACATCAACCCTGTTGAACATCGCGTGCTTGCAATTTTCGCATTTGCTGCCTTGATGTGGCTTTTCGATGCCGTTCCGGCATGGACAACCTCTCTCGTGGTTGTGGTGCTTCTGCTGTTTTGCACCTCCAATAGCGCCCTTTGGTTTTTCCAGACCGGTGCGGACGGAGAAAAATTTGGAAACCTGATAAACAACGTTGATATCCTGCACTGCTTCGCAGATCCGACAATCATGCTGTTTATCGGTGGTTTCATCATTGCAATTGCCGCAACCAAGAGCGGTCTTGACGTGAAACTCGCAAAAGTGATGCTTGCGCCATTCGGCACAAAGAGCGAGAATGTATTGCTCGGATTCATCCTCGTTACAGCCCTTTTCTCCATGTTCATCAGTAATACAGCCACCGCTGCGATGATGCTTACATTCCTTGCCCCGGTGCTTTCAGCGTTACCTGCCGATGGCAAAGGAAAGATCGGTCTAGCTCTTGCCATCCCTATCGGTGCGAACATCGGCGGTATGGGCACACCTATCGGTACGCCTCCCAATGCGATTGCCCTCAAGTTTCTCAACGATCCTACAGGCATGAACATGGGCATCGGTTTCGGTAAATGGATGATGGTGATGGTGCCGGTTACCCTTATTCTTCTCTTTGTGGCATGGGTATTGCTTAAGAAAATGTTCCCCTTCAAGCAGAAAGAAATCCATCTGAAAATAGAGGGTGATCACAAGACTACACCCAAAGACCGCATCGTTTACATCACTTTCTTCATTACGATCTTATTGTGGCTTACGGATTCCATAACCGGAGTGAACGCCAATGTAGTGGCAATGTTGCCGGTGGGAGTTTTGTGTATGGCAGGGATAATTACCAAGAGAGACCTTGAACAGCTTTCATGGAGTATCCTCTGGATGATTGCCGGCGCATTCGCCTTAGGTGTGGCGATGAAAGAGTCGGGACTTGCCAACCATCTCATCGAAGCTGTGCCGTTTGCTTCCTGGTCGCCACTTGCCGTGATCATCGGCTCCGGATTGCTCTGCTACATCATGGCGAACTTCATCAGCCACACAGCAACAGCGGCACTGTTTGTACCGATCTTGGCTATTGCCGGAAGCACAATGACAGAGCAATTGGTTCCTTACGGCGGTGTGTCGACATTGCTGATAGGCGTTGCGGTCTGCTCATCGGTTGCAATGGTATTGCCTATCTCAACTCCGCCGAATGCCCTCGCTGACGCCACAGGCTTCATCAAGCAGAAATACATGGTCACCACCGGCTTGATAATGGGTATTGTCGGACTGGTGCTCGGTTACCTCGTGCTGATCTTCAGCGGTATCAACGGGATCTTCTAAAAGAGACAGACAGGTAAAATAGAAAGACAGGCGGGAAACCGGATGGTTTCTCGCCTGTCGTCTTTCAGTTAGTGGTTGGATTAGAGATGACGCTTGGGTTTGATGTCAAGCTTCACAGGTTTGATCATGTTCTCGGGAGCGAGAATAGTGTCAAGATCCTTCTTGTCGAGGATGTCGTGTTCAAGCACGAGATCGTAAACACTCTTGCCTGTTGCCAAAGCCTCTTTGGCAATCTTCGTTGAATTCTTATATCCGATCACAGGATTCAATGCCGTCACGATACTGATACTGTTGCGTGTCTGAGTGCGGCAATGTTCCTCATTGGCTGTAATGCCTTCGATGCAACGTATACGCAATGTCTCGAAACCGTTGATCATCAAGTCAACCGATTCGAAATCACATTGCGCCATCACAGGTTCCATCGCATTCAGCTCCATCTGGGCAGCATCGCCAGCCATCGTTACGCAAAGTTCGTTACCCATCACCTTATAACAAATCTGGTTCATCACCTCCGGAATCACAGGATTGACCTTACCCGGCATGATGGAAGAACCCGGCTGCATTGCAGGCAGATTGATCTCGCCTAATCCACAACGCGGACCGCTGGCGAGAATACGCAGGTCATTACAGATCTTATTGACCTTCACTGCAACACGCTTAAGAGCAGCAGCGTAGCCAACAAGGCACGATGTATCAGACGTTGCGCCAACGAGATCTCTGGCAAGCTTGATATCCCAGCCTGTTATCTTGGAGAGAGCGGCAACACATTTTTCAGCATAACCCGGTTCGGCTGTGATGCCGGTACCGATTGCCGTTGCTCCCATGTTGACAGTAAGGAAATCAGCTGCCGCCTCGTCAAGATGCGGGATCTCATCTTCAAGAATGGATGCGAATCCGCTGAAAGTCTGACCCAAAGTCATAGGAACAGCGTCTTCCCACTGCGTACGACCGATCTTGACGATATGCTTGAACTCCTCGCTCTTCTTCCTCAAAGACTCAATGAGCACTTTGTAATGTTTCACAAACTTGAGGTGAGTGAAGTACATTCCAAGATGGATTGCTGTAGGATAAGCATCGTTGGTAGACTGAGCGCAATTCACGATATCATTAGGCGAACAATACTGGTATTCACCTCTCTGATGCCCTAAGATCTCAAGAGCACGGTTGGCGATAACCTCATTGATATTCATATTGGTGGTTGTTCCTGCACCACCCTGAATCATATCAACCGGGAACTGCTCATGATGCTTACCGTCGATCAATTCCTTGCAGACCTGAACAATGGCATTGTATTGCTCATCGCTTATAAGTCCAAGTTCGTGATTAGCGACAACTGCACCCCATTTTGTAATAGCGAGTCCTTTGATAAACAAAGGATAATCCATAAGATGGAACTTGCTGATTTCAAAATTTTCTATACCTCTCAGAGTCTGTACTCCATAGAGAACTGACTCGGGAATTTCGCGAGCGCCAAGAAGGTCAGATTCCTCGCGAAAACCCTTCTTTAATGTGGTTTCCATTGTAATATGCTTTTATGGTTATTTAAGGTAGTATTAATCCACAAATGTAATTAATTATTTCTAATATAGAAACGTTTTAACAAAGAAATCTCCCTCTCATTCCGAATAATTATCAGAAAAAGATGGAGATTTCAATCAACATAGCGTATATTCATCGAAAAACAATGTTTTTCGGCAGCATTTCATCATTTCTTCGCCGCTTTGTATTCTTCATAATATCCATCAAGGATCGAACGCAGGGCAGAACCGATCTTCAGATAAGCGCACTCATCAAGATTTGCGAGCGAAGCTCGTACCGACCAACTCGGACCATCGAAGCCGCTACCATTAAGAAGCACAACCGATGTGCGTTTTGCAAGACGCAACACAACATCCAATGGCTCGTGATTATCCTGCAGCCAGGCACAGAAGTCATCACCATATATTTTGTGTCCCCATAGCATCATATCGATCTCACTGTAATACCCTACTCTGAGGGGATCTTCAATCAGTTTGAAGCCGGTGCCTTTCCAGAGAGCCTCCAGACGATCCTCAATCATGGTCTGCATACGTGTCTTATATACATTATCCTTGTCGAGCAGACACATAAGAGCGAACAATGACATCTGTATCTGCTGCGGCGTAGAAAGACCGGCGGTATGATTCAGAGCCACGTCCCTGCTGTCGGCAACCATTCTGTCAATAAACTTTATCTTATCCGGATGAAGCGACAGCGATCCGTAACGTTTGTTGAGGTCGTCAAGATTTTCTTTTGATTCACCCGCAATCAGTTTATCGAAAATGTTCTCTTTTGCTGCGGCAATAACGGCAAGACGCCAACCTGTGGCACCGAAATATTTAGAGAACGAATAGACACAGAGTGTGTTCTGCGGAAGAATATACATCAGGCTCTTGAAATCCTTTGCGAATGTGCCGTAGACATCATCCGTGACGATCATCAGATTCGGATTGTCATTCTTAACGATATCCACAAGATAATCCAGACATTCCTGACTCAGACGATAGCTTGGCGGATTCGAGGGGTTCACGAGGAATACGAGTTTCATCCTCGGGTCACGAAGCTTATCCATTTCCACCTTGGGATACTGCCATGTATGATACCCGTCTTTATCAACCGAATCGGCATATATGTTCATCACATCGAAGCTATATCTGTCGAGTTGCGGGATCTCAATATAAGGAGTAAAGATAGGTGTCATCAATGCAATGGAATCACCCTTGTTCAGGATATGATTTACTTGCAGGGAATTGAAGACGTAACACATGGCTGCGGTGCCACCTTCTGTGGCAAACAGATCATATTCATCACCCAAACCAGGCGCATTGTCACCCATTTCCTGTGCGAGATAAGCCTTGACAATCTTCTCGGAGTTTACAAGCATACGTACCGGCGTGGGATAATGATCACCTATGATTCCGTCAGCCCACTCATAAGCAAGCTGGTCA
Source organism: Muribaculaceae bacterium (assembly GCA_052279865.1). Lineage (GTDB taxonomy): Bacteria > Bacteroidota > Bacteroidia > Bacteroidales > Muribaculaceae > Lepagella. Next base: position 2,925 of record DAWBVG010000123.1, on the reverse strand, counting down.
GCAGTAATGCCAAGTGTCTTCTCTGCATATTCAACGGCATCAAGAAGCAGATGGGCACCATAACGCGCGGAATTATCTCTCAAATAAAGTTTCAGACTGTCGCCAATCCCTTTCTGTGGAGGCATTCCGGCTACACCGGGTTTAAAATACATTTCATTGCGACATGTCTCCAATGCCCACTGACCGAGCAGGAAGAACGCCTCTCGCGGAGCTGTGGCAATCCAGTTCGGGTTTCCACGTCCGGCATTGAGATATGTATTGGTAGAAGCCTTTGCCTCTTTCTGAGCCAACTCTATGAGGGTATTCTTTATCTCGAACGGACTCATGTTCTCCAGAGCTTTCTCATAGTCTCTGATTTCATTTTCTGTTTTCATAATATCAAATTATCAATTATTTATTACATTATTAGCCCCATTATTACTCCCATTAGTATCAGCAACGTATTGCCGATTGCGTAAGTCACTGTATAACCCATCGCAGGCAATGTCGAACCAACCGAATCCTGAATTGCACCAAGAGAAGCGGTGGTGACGCGTGCGCCTGCATTACAACCTAAGTTAATCGCCGCCGGGAATTTAAACCATTTGTCTCCAATCCATATTCCCAAAAGCAATGGCACTGTCGTGGCGATAATACCGGCTACAAACAACATCCAACCAACCTGCTGAATGCCTTGAACGAATGTCGGACCTGATTCTATGCCGATCACAGCGATAAACATGTTCAATCCAAGATTATTGAGAATCCAGAGAGAAGAACTCGGAATGCGTCCGAATGTCGGGTGTTTCGAGCGAAGCCAACCTAACACAAGACCTGCGATCAAAGCGCCGCCACTTGTAGAGAGACTCACAGGAATGCCACCAAGGTGGATAGTGATTGCCCCGATAAGAGTACCTATAAATATACCGAGACCAACAAATACCATATCAGTCTGCGTGGTCGGTCTGTCAATATAACCGATTACCGAGGCTGCGCGTTTCACCTCTTGCGGCATTCCTTGAATTGTAAGGGTATAACCGCGATGCAACTCTGTCTTGGCAAGCACCGGCAACGGAGCGCCGTTTGATGAAACGAGAGAAGAGATCAGCACACCATTCATTTCAGGCATACGACGCAAATCATCGATTGTCTTACCCTCAAGTGTTTTCTTCGCAACCATCACCGGAACTTTCTCTATCGGGAAAGTCAGCAGCTGAGCATCCGAAACCTCATCACCGAGCCAGCTTTCATCAAGCACAAGGGTTTCACGGCGTCCACTCAGCACGACTTCGTCACCTTTATTCACAACCACATCGGGTGTGGGATCATCAATTATCTTATCTCCTATCCTGAGACGCTCCACAAATGCACGTCTTCCAAGATCCGTAATATGTTTTTCAATCTCAGCCACAGTGTGGGAAGTGGTGAAGAAATCGCCCTCAACCTTATAAGCACGATATACCACCGGACGCAAGGCATTAATATAGGCGGGATCGTCATTGAGATCGCTGCTGTTCATCGACGCCTCAAGATCCGCTGTCTCCTTGCGGACTTTCTTGATACCACCCAACATAGCCGGACCCAACGAACCAAGAATCCATGCCGAACCAATTGTACCGAATATATAAGTCACGGCATAACATACCGGAATTATATTGGTCCATTCTGTTTTATCAGCTGCCGACGCGCTCATATTGTTGATGGCATCCTGCCCTACTCCGATAACAGCCGAGATCGTCTGCGCACCGGCAAAGAGTCCCAATGCCTCTCCGACATTATAGTGGAAAAGAAGAGCCACGCCCCACGTAACAACAAAACACAGCACACACATCACCACTGCAAAAAGCACCTGCTTAATGCCCGATCCTTTCAAAGCCCTGAAGAATTCGGGACCTACACTATAGCCGATGGCAAACAGGAACAAAAGGAAGAATACGGATTTCACCGGTCCGGAAATAGGGATGTCAAGCTGCCCTACAAGCACTCCCACAAGAAGCACGGATGTAACCGTGCCAAGAGAGAAAGTCTTATACTTTAATTTTCCCACCAGAAAGCCGACTCCCAATGTAAGGAATATCGCTATGGAGGGATTGTCTCTCATAGTTTGTATAAACCAATTCATATCTGATGTTTTTTGTGTTTTTCAATGTGTTTTTCAGAGTTTCATGCAGAACGCCGTAACAACGTTGATATGCCATGAGGAGATGTCGGAGAAATTATATTTTTTAAACAATAGGACAAAGTCAATGGTTTTAGATATAGTTTAAATTCTGCAAAAATTACTTATGCTTATCAAAAATGTTATCAAACATTAAAATCATTTAAAACCTTTTGTAGAGTTCTCGGTTTAAATAGATGAATACATCGCTAAACTCCACCTAAGCAATGACGGCAACCGCGCTTTAAACATTGCAACTGAAGCGAAAAGCGTTCCCTATTCTTTTGAATTTATCATGAAAACATAATTCAGCTTATGCTAACATTACAGTTACTTTTCGTATTGGCAGCTATAATCGTCGGTGCACGTCTCGGAGGTATAGGTCTCGGTGTCATGGGCGGTGTAGGAATGGCGATTTTGGTATTCGTCTTCGGTCTGCAGCCAACCTCTCCCCCAATAGATGTTATGTTGATGATCGCCGCTGTAATCTCGGCAGCCGCAGCCATGCAGGCTGCCGGAGGTCTTGACTATCTTGTGAAACTGGCGGAAAAACTGCTAAGAAAGAATCCGTCGCAGGTGACAATCATTAGCCCTCTGGTAACATATCTGTTTTCATTTGTCGCAGGAACCGGTCATGTGGCTTATTCAGTTTTGCCGGTCATAGCAGAGGTTGCTCGCGAAACCAAGATCCGCCCTGAAAGGCCATTAGGAATTGCCGTTATCGCTTCCCAACAGGCCATCACAGCAAGTCCGATATCTGCTGCAACAGTAGCATTGCTGGGACTTCT